>JACMLS010000006.1 GCA_014379485.1 Bacteroidia bacterium
CAAAAAATTTAAAGATCTTTTAAAAGAACTTGAGCGTTTTGAAAAACAAAATAAAGAGCAAGCTACGATAGTAAAAAAACTAAAAGCAATTTCATTACTTGAAGGCAAAATTGAGGAAGTGGAAGGAGCTATAAAAGAGCTTGTGCAAAACAAAACAGAAATAATGATTAAGGTACATGCAATGACGCTTGCATGGGAGAAAGAGGACAAAGATGTACGTAAACTATGGCAAGAAATGAACGGTTGGGTTTACAAAGGTTTTGAAGAAACTTATAAGTCAATCGGCATAAAACCTGAAAAATTCTATTATGAAAGTGACGTTTACAATTTAGGTAAGGAAACTGTTGAGGACGGATTAAAAAAAGGAGTGTTCTTTAAAAAGGATGACGGCAGTGTATGGATAGACCTGAAAGCAGAAGGACTTGACGATAAAGTTGTTTTAAGGAGCAACGGAACCACGGTTTATATTACGCAAGATATTGCAACTGCCAATGAAAAAGAGCGCGATTATAAAATTGACAAATCTATTTACGTTGTAGGAAACGAGCAGGAGCATCATTTTAAAGTGCTGTTCATTATCCTGAAAAAATTAGGAAGAACTTATGCCGATAATTTATTTCATCTTTCTTACGGAATGGTTGAATTGCCGAGCGGAAAAATGAAAAGCCGCGAAGGAACCGTTGTAGATGCAGATGACCTGATTGACGAAGTGGTAACACAGGCAGAAGAAACCACAAAAGAACTTGGAAAAATTGAAGGATTTACTGATGATGAAGCAAAACATCTTTTTAAAACAATTGGTTTGGCCGCATTAAAATATTTTATTTTAAAAGTTGATCCGAAAAAGAAAATGCTTTTCAATCCAAAAGAAAGTTTGGATTTTCATGGTAATACAGGCCCTTTTATTCAGGCATCTTATGTGCGGACAAGGGCTGTAATAAGAAAATCTGGCCTGGATGAAACTCATTTTGGTACAGAGGATTTTAAAACGGAAGGCTTGCTGATGAATGAGAGGGAAAAAGAAGTAGTAAGAAGTCTGCACGAATTTCCGGAAGTGGTTGCAGAAGCAGGAACAAATTATTCGCCCGCCCTGATTGCCAATTATATTTATGAACTTGCAAAACATTATAACCAGTTTTATCACGAACATTATATTTTAACTGAACCCGATGAAAGAATAAAACAATTCAGAATTTTACTTTCGTGGAAAACCGGACTGGTGTTGAAGAAAGGAATGGCTTTACTTGGTATTGAAGTACCTGAGAGAATGTAAGTTAAAGGACGAGGGACGAGAGCAAGGGACGAGGGAGGATTTATTCATTTTGTTTTTATGCAAAAGAATTTAAGTGTAAAGTGTAAGGAACCAACAACTATTAACCAATAACTAGAATTGTGCTAGATAAAAAAGTGATTGTAATTACAGGTGCCTGCGGCCTTATTGGGCGTGAGTTTGTGCAGACCTGTTTGAAAAATAATGCTAAGGTTGTTTTGGCTGATATTAGCGAAGAAGCCGGAAATAAATTTTTGGCTGAGTTAGATAACCCTTCTGCTTTTTTTGTGAAGACAGATATTACCAATGAAGAGAGTGTTGATTCGCTGATCTCACAAAGCGTTTCTAAATTCGGAAAGATTGATGCGATAGTAAATAATGCGTATCCAAGAAATAAAGATTACGGCAAGAAAGTTGAAGATGTTAGTTTTGCTTCTTTCAACGAAAACGTTTCTATGCATTTGGGCGGCTATTTTTTGTGTATGAAAAAATTTGCACAGTTTTTTAAAACGCAGGGGTTTGGAAATGTTGTAAGTATGGGAAGCATTTACGGGGTAATGGCCCCACGCTTTGAAATTTATGCAGGAACTGAAATGACAATGCCGGTTGAATACGCGGCCATTAAATCTGCTGTTATTCATCTCACAAAATATTTTGCTTCCTATTATAAAGACACAAAGATCCGCTTCAACGCTATTAGCCCGGGCGGAATTTTTAACGATCAACCAAAAGATTTTGTAGAGAAATATAATAAGTATGCACCCATGCTTAAGAAAGATGGTTTGAATGAAACTTTGATCTTTTTATTGAGTGATGATTCTATAGGGAAAAATGGTGAAAATTTTGTAGTGGATAACGGGTGGAGTGAGAAAGGGACGAAGGGCGCGTGAGAGGGACGAGTAAGTTAAGGCTTTAAATTCATTTCTTTAATTCATCTGAATATGCACATGGTCATCGTGTCGAGCTGCCTTACAACTATGAAATTTTATTTTTCCGGAATTTAAATTCAGTCTTTTTTTCAGGTGAGGTTCAAGAAATATTTTTCCGATAGAAGGATTTTTGCAACAGATTTCAATGAGATCTTTTGTTCTTGTGGCATCAAAGTCAAATTTTTTTTTACTGCTTTGCGGAACAATTACTTTTAATAAACTGTATTGCCAATAACCTTGTTCTGAGCACTCGCAGGCAGTATTTTTTTCGTTTAGTAAGGCTTCTTCGCAAATTCCGTAGCCGATAAAGGACGGACACTTGTTTGTTTGCTTTTGCGTTTTGCTATCGAGGTAACAAAAAGAAAGATCAAGCTTTTTTCCGTCGCTGTGACTTAGGTGTGGCAGCAATGGAAATTTATTGAAGAAGGGAAAATTTGCTTCGAGGTAATTTACCGAAGTTCCCGGATATTTTTGGTTTAGTTTTCGGGCAATTGAAAGAGCAGATTCTTTTAACTCGGGGCGAACGTAATTGCGATTGAAAAAACAAGTTAGAATGTTCAATGGTTTTAGATGATCGGTTTCTGTTACCGGAAGTCTAACCCGCCCCAGTGGTTTTGCGATTACAGGAACGATTAAAAAGGTGAAAAAACTATAGAGAATAAGAAAAGAGAAAAACTTTAAAGTAATTCTCTGTGCTTTTTTATCTGTTTTTCTGTTTATAAATTTATAGGTGACAAATGAAAGCAGGTAAACCAGGCCGCCAATTTGTGTGAGGGCAGTTAAGAATAAAAAGCAAAGAATGATTAAGATTATTTTTAGAATTTTCAATTACTTTGACTTAGAAACGATCTGCAATTTACAGATCCCTAAAATCAAAAGTAAAATAATTATAAGCTCAGTTTTTTTATTCAGTCAGGATATTAGAATAAATTAACGGATGTTTTAAAAATTTAAGAGAAGTGAAAAATAAACCTACTAGATCAACGCAGACTAATGACAAACAATTATTTTAAAAGTATTCTCCCAAAATTCTGCCTGCACTTGTA
>JACMLS010000622.1 GCA_014379485.1 Bacteroidia bacterium
ATTTTATTTTCCGTCCTACCAAAGAAAGTTTCGAAAAAAATCTGCTGAACATTTACAAAAATAAAATTCAGATCCTGCCTTCTCTTTTAAAAGAAAACACTTCTGCAATTTTAGGCGCCGCATCTTTGGTGTGGAAAGAACTGAGCAAGAAAAATTCTTTTTAATTTTTATACGATGAAAAACAAACAAATTTTTCTTCAGAAAGCTCCACCCAACCTTCCGCCCTTCCTCCCGATAGCTATCGGGACTTCCATCCAATAATAAATCCCTTGGAAAATAAACCCGACTCAAAATCAAAGATCATCACACAACTCGTAAACATTATTTGTTTGCTGGTATTGATCATTTTGGGCTTGTTCTTTTTTCTTTTCAAAAATATTCCTGAAGAAAAAATTGCTGCAACTCCAAATAATCCCACGTGGAATGATTACAATCCAAACGGAAAACCAAAAACCGAAGAAAAAAAATCTGAATATTGGATAGCGCCTGACACCAATTCAATTTCAGAAGAAAAAAACAAAGAACTGATTACTTACGGAAGAGAATTGATAAAAAACACTTCTCTATATTTAGGGCCAAACGGTTCTGTTGCGCACATCAGCAACGGAATGAACTGCCAGAATTGTCATTTAGAAGCCGGAACCAAATCTTTTGGCAATAATTATTCGGCAGTGTACTCAACTTATCCTAAATTTCGCGAACGAAGCGGTTCTGTAGAAAATATTTATAAAAGGGTGAACGATTGTTTTGAAAGAAGTTTAAATGGAAATGCGCTGGATACAAGCGGAAAAGAAATGCAGGCAATATATGCGTATATTAAATGGCTGGGAAAAGATGTAAAGAAAAAAGACAAACCAAAAGGTTCGGGCATTTTTGATCTTGCTTTAATAGATCGTGCGGCAAATGTTACCAAGGGAAAAACAGTTTTTACACAACGTTGCGAATCCTGCCACGGAAAAAACGGCGAAGGAAAAATGAATACAGATAATAAATCATACCAATATCCGCCTTTGTGGGGAGAGCACTCGTACAATATTGGCGCGGGTTTATATCGCCTAACTCGTTTTGCGGGTTTTGTAAAAGCGAATATGCCACAGGGAGCTACGTTTGAAAACCCACAATTAACAGATGAACAGGCCTGGGATGTTGCAGCTTTTGTAAATTCGCAAAGCAGACCAAAAAAAGATCTGAATAAAGACTGGCCAAAACTGAGTGGAAAACCTTTTGACAATCCCTTTGGCCCCTACGCAGATAAATTTTCTGAAACGCAACATAAGTACGGACCGTTTGGCCCAATGAAGAAAAAGTGAGGGAGGAAATAGGGGTTAGGCAATAGGGAATAGGGGAAAGGGAAGAATGAAAAAAAATTTAGATTAGTTGTCAGTATAAGGTATAAGGTATAAGGTATAAGGTATAAGGTATAAGGTATAAGGTATAAGGTATAAGGTATAAGGTATAAGGTATAAGGTATAAGGAAAAAAGAAATCAGCATAAAAAAAACAGTTCAACATTTCATCATTCAACATTTCATCATTCAACATTCATTATTCATTATTCATCATTATTTTTTAAAGTATGAACTTTCTAACACAACCCTGGCCATGGTACGTTTCCGGTCCGCTGATCGGATTAATGGTGCCGCTTTTACTTTTGCTTGATAACAAAGCATTCGGAATTTCTTCATCGTTGCGGCATATCTGCGCGGCTTGTATTCCAGGAAAAGTAGAATTTTTTAAATACGATTGGAAAAAAGAAAAATGGAACCTGATGTTTGTGATTGGAGTTGTTATTGGTGGCGTACTTGCAGGAATTGTTTTCAGAAATCCTGATCCGGTAAGAATCTCAGACAAAACAAATGCAATGCTTCAGACAATGGGAATAAAAGATTTTTCAGGATTAGTGCCCGTGGAAATTTTTAATTTCAAATCACTTCTCACGTTAAGAGGTTTTATTATGCTTATTGTGGGCGGATTTTTTGTAGGATTCGGAACACGTTACGCTGGAGGTTGTACATCTGGTCACGCCATTATGGGTTTATCCAATTTACAATTACCATCGCTAATAGCTACATGCTGCTTTTTTGGTGGCGGACTTTTTATTTCGTGGCTGGTTTTACCTTATGTAATGGCTCTATAAAAAATAATTTTTTAAACCGAATAAAATGAAACTCATAAAATTTATACTTGCCGGAACAATTTTCGGGATCATACTTACAAAATCAGAGGCGCTTTCATGGTTTCGCATACAAGAAATGTTTCGCTTTCAGAGTTTTCACATGTATGGCATAATGGGCTGTGCTGTTTTTACGGGAAAGATCTCTGTTTTCCTGATCAAAAAATTTAATGTAAAATCTTTTTACGGAGAAGAAATAAAAATAGAAGAAAAAAAATAC
>JACMLS010000623.1 GCA_014379485.1 Bacteroidia bacterium
CAAGGCCTTTGCAAGAACAAATTCCCATCTGGCTGGGTGTAGGTGGCACACCTGAATCATTTGTGCGTGCCGGAACACTTGGCTTGCCGTTGATGGTTGCAGTAATTGGCGGCGAAACCCATCGCTTCAGACCTCTTATAGATCTTTACAAAAAAGCAGGTGAAAGAGCTGGTCACTCACCAGAAAAATTAAAAGTGGGTTTGCACTCACTCGGGTACGTAGCAGCTACTTCGCAAGAAGCAGTTGATGATTATTACCCGGGCTATGCAGAAACATTTACAAGAATCGGAAAAGAGCGCGGCTGGCCACCGGTTACAAGAACTCGCTTTGATGCGCAAAATGGCGCAACAGGAGCTTTGTTAGTTGGTGGGCCTGAAGAAATTGCAGAAAAAATTCTCAGGCATAGTGCTGCACTTGGAGGCATTTCAAGATTCACTTTCCAGATGGATAACGCAGGTTTATCGCACACAAAACTCCTGCAATCCATTAGACTGATTGGAGAACAGGTAGCTCCATTGGTGAATAAATAATATATTTGAATGAGTTAAAAACTAATTATGGAAATAAAGCAAAACGACAACAGCGAAAAAGGAATGTTTTATATTGAAACAGAAAATAAAATTACAGCCAAAATGACTTACGTGTGGGCTGGAACAGACAGAATAATTATTGATCACACAGAAGTGGGACCTGAATTAAAAGGAATGGGCGCAGGCAAACAATTACTTACAAAAGCGATAGAATTTGTGAGATCAAAAGGAATAAAAATTGTTCCGCTCTGCCCTTTTGCAAAAAGTGTGTTTGATAAAGTTCCGGAATTTCGTGATGTACTTTAAAAAAATATTTCCATGGAAAATAAAGAGATCAACTACTCAAACGGAGAGCTGACAGTAACATGGAAGCCTGCTCTTTGCATACACGCAGGTGTTTGCGTAAAAACTTTGCCACAAGTCTATCGTCCTACAGAAAAACCCTGGGTAAAAATTGAAAACGCCACTACAAACGAACTGATCGAGCAAGTGAAAAAATGTCCTTCGGGTGCATTGAGTTATTCTATGAATAAAAAATAAAACTAATTTATATTGGAAAAAAGAGGCCGCAAAAAAAATTTGCAACCTCTTTTTTTTAACAGGAGTGAAAAAAAATTACTGTGTCTTCACCATCTTCTTTGTGTCAATTACTTTTCCATTAATTACAAGCGTGTAGCTGTAAACTCCGTTGCTAAGGTCGTTGGCAAAACGTTGATCTGTCCTTTACCTTTTGTGCTGATGTCAACAGTCTTTAAAGGTATTTGTGGGGTACCATCTCCAAGACCAGTGCCGGCCCGGTGGTTTGCGAAATTGATAATTGCACTGCAACAAATAACGCAATTGTTGTTAAGATTTTTTTCATGAGATTTGAGTTTTGGTTCTGATATACGTACGGCGCTATTCATTTCATTCAAACCACCAATAAGAATAAACTATTCCTGTAAAGAATAAATAATTCACACTACAACTATCTTGCACATATTAGTTTTTTTCATAGCTTTGTTTTAACCACCCGTTATTTTATTGTTTCACCTCGTACTCTCTAAACAGGCAGTATGAATTTTATTTGACATAAATTAATGGATGGCACTTCTATTTATACAGAACTAAGAAAAGCGCGGATACTAAAAGGCTATTCGCAAGAGTACGTGGGCCTTAAGCTGGGCATTACCCAAAACTATTACAGCAAAATAGAAAGAAAACAATGCAAGATCAGTGTAGAAATGTTGTTGTCTCTTTGCAATTTGCTTGATATAAAACCTGCAGAGTTGTTTAGTTGTATGGAGGGAGAGAAGAAGGCGGCGGGGTGAGGGGGTGAATGGTAAAAAGCAGTGTTTTGTTTCGTTTTCAAACAAAAAAAAATACATAAATAGGCGCGGAAATTATTACATATTCAGAGGAGTCAATTGATAAAAGACTGTCTTATATCTAGAAACTAATTTGATATAAGGAACTCTAAAATTTTTGAAATATTTATCCCCAAAAAAAAAATCGTCTCACCTTCCCAACGAATACAAGTTTCTGTATTACTAATTTGAGTCATCACGTTTCTTCTTCATCAATGTGTCCTTATCATTTTCAAAATCATTTTCTTTCGATAACAAATATTTAAACTCCCAAAATACACTTCCATTCGCTGACACATGCTTTATTAAATCTTTTTTATTTATGGGTATGTTGGTATTATTAAATCTGATATTCAGATAGCCACAATCAAATTTCTTTCTCAAATTTAAAAACTTGCTTTGCAATGAGTCTGCAAATCCCAAAGGGCCAATACTTAAAAAAATTTGCGCGCTATCTAAATCCGGTAGCGAAACAATTTTCCTCGAATTATCCTCCCATTGATCCTGCTCCGCAGCAAATAGTCCGCTTAGTGTGTATTTTTTACTCTCAATGTTGTAATTGATATCCATCGGATCAGTTTGAGAGTTTGAACCGTACGCTTTTGAAAAAAGATTTATGCGTAAATCAGGGGTCTGAAATCCGCCATGAGAAAAAGGTTCAAATATTCTTGGATCAACCGGTTTTTTGTAAACTGATACTTCAATACCTTCAACTGATAAAATCGCATAAAAGAGCCGCTGATTAGGTGAAGGGAAGTAAACAGAATTTTCCGAAAAACTAAAGGATGAGGGTATGCGTTTTCCATTTTTGTCCGTCAGCAAAGTCGGCGCAAAAATACCTGCTTCAAGTTTCGGATAAGAGTACCGGCAAATTTCAACTACAGAATCTAATCTTCTTTTGTAGTCCTTAAATTCTTCTTCGTATAAAGGAACTTCTAAATCTAAAATAAAAACCGAACATGTTTTTAAAGGTTGAAGAGTTCTGTTTAAATCTACAATTATTTTCTCCACCTTATAACTCGACTCGCGCGCTTGTATTGATGCCTCTTTTGCAGTTTCCTGATCAGAATAATAAGTCAGGAACTCAGATAAGCCTGCAAAGAAAATAGAAATAGGAATACCAAAAAAAGCAAGCTTGCCCCACTTGGTAAAAGATCCATTTTTATTCTTAAAATCAAAAATTGTTCCCAAAAAACCAAACAAACCCGATAAGATAACGCCGACAAATTTTATTAAAAAAAGAATTATTGCCATATAGTTTCAATTTAAGTCAATTTTTAATTTCAACGAATTTCTTACATTTTGCCAAAGTAAAATCTCCATCACAATTCAACCAGGCTTAACTAATCCTCGTCACTTTCATCACCATTACTCCTTCGTTATTGTGCTTGTACCAATGATCCTTAAGACCTAAAGCATCGTTTGCAAAACAGGTAAGCTCACCGTCTTCTTCGGCTTTGTATTCTTTGTAGGTGCCTATTTTAAAATAAGTAGAGCGCTTTCTGTCTATACAACCTAAAAGCGCAAACCATTTTACAGAAGGCATGCGGATAAAAAGATACATGACGGAAAGATACAGCAGGGTTTTTCCGTCGGCAGTAAAAAGAGGAAGCTTAGGCCCGTCTGACCAGGTTTGGGTGTCAGGAATAACTTCTAATTTATAAACCCGGTCTTTCTTTAACAAAAGACCGGTTCCAAACCACGGATTTATTGCGGGTACTGTAACCGTTACAGACTCGTTCAGTTCAAGTTCTTTCATAAAAATTATTTTTCTGCATTATTATAATAAGCACTTTTACTTTTTCTGATCTCTTTATACTCAGCCCAATTAAAACTATTTAAAAATGCAGCGGCGGTACGTGCCCCGCGAATAAAAAGATCTACCTGCGCCTCATCTGTAAGATTAAAGTTTAACCAGTTATGCCCGTCTGTATCAATATAACCGATCAGACATCTGAAATCAGGATTCTTGTTCAGGAACTCAAAATCATAAGCAAACCTTGCGGTATTAAACATGGCGCCGGCAACGCTGAAAACTTTTTCGTTTTTATTGATCTCATTTTTATCGTAACCCAGTTTAATACCAAATGTAGGAGAAGCGGGCACTTTATAATTATCATGAAAAATATCTATCGGAAAATTTGAAATAATGCCTCCGTCCATAAACATAACTTCTTGCGGAACTGAGGTGCGCAAACCTGTTGCTTTATTCCATTTCTCCCATGAATCTGCGCCACCGGGAATATTTTTTATTCTGAACGGAATAAAGAAAAACGGTATGGACATAGATGCCCGTACAAAGTCTGCAGGATTCTGCACCTCGGGATTTGCATAAAAGAGATCTATCATTTCCGGAAAAACAATTTTACTCTGTGTGGTAATATCAGCTGTAACCAAAGCCATTTCGCTCCAGTGTTTTACGTTTGTGTATTCAGGCTTGGTTCCATCATTCATTAAACGATATAATTTATTACCATCAGAAACACCTTTATTTCTCAGCGCTTTTAGATCTCCGTAATTGCGGATCTTTTTTTGTACGAGAAGATTGCTGATCCATTGATGAAAATTTTTGCCGGGGTTTAATCCAAGATCATCCCTGAAATTATCTATGACCTGCGCGCCTTTCATCACTAATTTTAAATTTCCTGAATCGCTTAACAAGGCATCAATAAAATCGCGCGCGTCACTGTCTCCGTCTACAAAATCGTAAAGGTTTTTATTGCACAGGCAATCCAGAATCCAATCAGATTTTTCTACATCGCAGGTTCCGGCGGCGGCCATAAGCATGGTGTTTATACTTCCGGCAGAGGTACCGGCAAGGCTTAAAAAGCGGATACCCATTTTTTCGAGCACATACACATAACCAACCAGTGCAACTCCCAACACTCCACCGCCTTCCTGCACAAGATCTACGTATTGGTTTCCGTTCTTATCCTCAATATCAGAAAACTTTTTATTTCCTAACTGCGTACGCAATTCTTTAAGAATACTTAATACCTCACCGTTTTCGGTAAATTTTTTTTTGTCCATGATTTTAATTTTTTATTGCTCTGCCTACTCTTTTAGGGATTTTGGGCGTGCTCCGTTGCTTCACAAAATAAAAAAACCCGGCTTGCCTCACAATTCAGATAAATTCTAAATTGCAAGGCAAGCCGGGTGGTTTAATATCAAAGATTATTTTTTTTCCTGATTAAAGAAAACCATTCGTCGAAAAAAGAATCAATACCCCCATTCTAAAATTAAAGCAATGCTTTGAACCCCCTTCCTCCATAAATTGTATATTTGAATTATTCATTCCCGCTTTATGAAAACCCCGTCAGACGAACTTTTCAGATTAATTAAATCGCTTGGTGCGCAGGAAAAAAGATTTTTCAAACTATCTGTTTCAGACAATAAAGAGAAGAACAATTACACACTTTTATTTGATAGTATAGATAAACAGGATGCTTATAACGAAAATGAATTAAGAAAAAAAATAAAACACAAGGGTTTGCTCGACAATC
>JACMLS010000624.1 GCA_014379485.1 Bacteroidia bacterium
AGAAAACATGGTGCTGCGTTGTATTATTCCGAAAAAAAATGTGGCTGGGCGTACTGAATTGCAAATATTCTCTCCATGCGCTGAGATCATTTATCCTTTAAACGGATAAGAATTAAAAATTCAAACAGAAATTAGAAAATAAATTAAAAAGTTCTATTGAAATTAATAATAAACTATTATTTTAGAATCGGTTTTTTATTTATAAACTTTTTAATTTATTTATTATGGCAAATCAATATGAAAATCTGGTTTTTAAAGGCGGTGGTGTACTAGGTATAGCTTACGCTGGGGCTTTAAAGGCTTTAGAAGGTTATGGAGTACTGCAAAATATAAAAAGAGTTGCAGGAACATCTGCCGGAGCAATCTCTGCAGCACTTGTGAGTTTAAAAATTCCGGCCGCAACAATTAAAAACATTGTTGATCAGACAGCTTTTAGTTCTTTTATGGATGGAAACTTGTTGGGCGATGCCCTGCATACCTTTAAAGATTATGGTTTTTATAAAGGAGATGCTTTTTTGGCCTGGATGAAAACCCAGATCGAAAATTCAGGCAGGGGCCTGAGCGGAAATGCGACTTTCGCAGATTTTAAACAAAAAGGTTGTTTGGAATTGCATGTGTTTGCCACTGATCTGAACACAAAAACAGTTAAAGAATTTTCTACAGATAAAACCCCAACAGTAATTGTTGCAGAAGCAGTGCGGGCATCTATGTCCATTCCCCTGTTTTTTGAAGCGTGGCAATTTCCTTCCAATAATCCTGATAATCATATTTATGTAGATGGTGGTATGGTTTTCAATTATCCATTAACTATTTTTGATGTGGGTAATGTGCCCAATCCAAAAAGCCTTGGTTTGTTCTTAACCAATCTTGGTCCAACTCCTCCTCCAAGCAGTTTAACTACGGGGCAATTTCCAAAATACATAAGCAGTCTTGTATCTACAATGCTCGATGCGCAGGCAATTAATTTTCTGAACGATCCTACTGAAAAAGACAGGAGTATTGTTATAGACAACCTTGGCATTTCTCCAACCAATTTTAATATTACAGGCCTTCAGAAATCAAATCTGTTTGATTCAGGAGAAAAATATGCTGCTGAATTTTTACAGGCTCACGGATAGTTTTTTTTATTGAGTTTATTTCCTGAATCCATAGCTTAAAAAAATGCCTTTCAAAAGATCTGAAAGGCATTTTTTGTTGTGTTTACCTGAAGAGAAAATTTAAAGTAATGTGTGAAAAACACAATATCTTTGCATCAGAAAAAAGAACTATCCTTTTAAAGAAATTTTTAATTGCAATAATGAAGTATTTTAGCGCGTGTATTTTTCTTGTATTCAGTTTTGCTTTTTGCAAACTCAATGCACAAAAAAATTTCTTTAAAGAGGCTATGAAGGCGTATAAAAGCGGCGAGTATTATCTTGCTACCTCATACTTCAAAAAGAGTTATGAGAAAGCAAAGAACGCAGAAAAAAAAGCAGAAGCTCTTTTTTGCATCGGTGATTGTTACCGGAGATTATACGACTATAACACGGCCGCTGCCTATTTTGCTAAAAGTATCAAAGCAAAATATCCCGATCCAATGGCACAGTATTACCTTGCATACTGCCAGAAGGCAATGGTTAAGTACTATGAGGCCGTAGCTACTTATAAAGATTATCTGAAACAAGCACCAAGTGCCGATAATGCATTTCCTTTTTCATGCGAGCTGGCGCAAAAATGGAAAGACAACCCAACAAATTATCAGTTAGAGAATATGGCTTATATCAATTCAAAATCAGAAGACAGAGCTGTGGTGTATGCCGGCAACGATAGCGCCTTGTATTATATTTCTACACGTGTAGGTTCTTCCGGAGATAAAATCAATCCCTGTACAGGCATGTGCTTTTCTGATATTTATTTTTCGGCTCAGGATTCGTTTAGAAAATGGTATTCGCCTGTTATTGAGAACAAATTCTTTAATTCAGATTTGAGCGAAACTTCAATTAATTTTGATCCTGAAATTCCTCTTTATTATTTTACACGTATTGTAAAGCAAAAAATAAAAAAGAAAGAATATTGCTGGAAAGAAAAGATCTTTTGCGGTTGGGTAATTACCGATGACACAAAAGAAAAGAAAAAAACAGAAACGCCACGTTTTTGTAATGGAGAAAATAAGACTTACAATTTTACTGATGCAATACGGACAGAAGAAGGCGATTTGATCTTTTCA
>JACMLS010000625.1 GCA_014379485.1 Bacteroidia bacterium
CATGAGCAACCGTACGTTTAAAAATAGTTCCTTCCAAGGATTTCGGATCCATGTGCGCATAAAATTTATCGCCGCTTAATTCTGCAAATGCTTCAATATCTTTTAAAGTTACAAGGTGCGTATCTGTAATTAAAGTCTCACCAATTTCCAGCTCTTCAAAATGCCGTTTAAAGGGATGCACATCTTTTATAATATATTTTCCGCCTTGCTGATATTGATTGGTAACGTTTGTAATGGTTGTTGGAGAACCTTGTATTGCGGTGCGTTGTAAATAATGAAACACTCCGCGCTTTCCGCCCATTTCTTCTCCTCCACCTGCACGGCCCGGCCCTCCATGAACCAGTTGCGGCATGGGCGAACCGTGACCTGTACTTTCTTTTGCGCAATCTGCATTTAAAATTAAAATTCTTCCATGCATACTTGCAGCCCCCAGCACATACTGTTTTGCAAGTTTGTCATCTGCTGTAATCATAGAGCTCACCAAAGAACCTTTTCCCATTTTAGCAAGCAGAATTGCGTCTTCAATGTTTTTATACGGCATAATTGTACTTACCGGACCAAAAGCTTCTATGTTATGGCAATCTGTATTTTTAAAAGGATTTTCATTCAGAAAAATAATTGGTGGCATAAAAGCTCCTTTGTATTTGTCTGCACCCTTCACTTCAAACTTTTCAAAATCGCCAATTATTATTTTTTGTGTTTTAGAAAGTTGTTCAACTTTTTCTTTTACCTCAATCAGTTGCGAATGGCCTGCGAGAGAGCCCATTCTCACACCTTCAACATTCGGGTCTCCTATAATTGTTGATGCTAATCTTTTTCCTAATGCAATATGTACATCTTCAATCCTGTTTTCAGGCACAATAATTCTTCTGATTGCTGTACATTTTTGCCCGGCCTTTGTTGTAATTTCTCTTACAACTTCTTTTATGAAAATATCAAATTCCGGCTTATCTGGACTCACATCCATTCCTAAAACACAGCAATTTAAAGAATCTGCTTCCATATTAAAATGTACAGATTCGTCTAAAACTCTTGGATGCGCTTTCAGCATTTTTCCGGTTGAAGCGGAACCTGTAAACGTTACAATATCCTGGTTTATTACATGATCTAAAATTCCGTTGGCGCTTCCGCAGATGAGTTGTAATGCGCCTGCGGGTAAAATTCCCGATGCAATAATTTCTTTCACCACCGCTTCTGTCAAAAAAGAAGTAAGGGTTGCAGGTTTTACAATTGCCGGAACACCAGCCAGCCAGTTCACTGCTACTTTTTCCAACATTCCCCAAACGGGAAAATTGAATGCGTTGATGTGAATGGCAACTCCCTCTTTGGGAACGCAAATGTGATGACCTATAAAAGTATTTCCTTTTGAAAGTTTTGCAACATCGCCTTCAACGCAAAAAGTTTCATCCGGAAATTGCCTGCGCAAAGAGGCATAAGCAAATAAATTTCCAATTCCGCCTTCAATGTCAACCCAACTGTCAGTTTTTGTTGCGCCTGTAGCCCATGAGACCTTATAAAAAATTTCTTTTTTTGAGAGTAAATGAAAAGCAAGTGCTTTCAGCATTCTACCTCTCTCATGAAAAGTCATTTTGCTGAGATTTGGTCCGCCGGTATTACGGGCATATTCGCACATCATTCCAAAATCAAGCCCTTTGCTTGAAGCCGTTGCCACCACATCACCAGTAATAGCATTAAATAATTCCTGCCCGTTTCCGTCTCCTGAAATCCATTGACCAAGCGCGTAATTCTGAAGTTTCATAATTAAGTTTTTTATTGAGAGGGTTAAAGTTAGAAGATAAAAACAAGAAGACAAAAACTGAGATCGTGTTTTGGAACGCGCATAATGGGGATTTAGCTGATTTTCACGGATCAAATTGTTATCAGCGACTATCCGCTTGATCCGCGTAATCCGCGTTCCTTTTAGTGCAACTTTTCAACAATTTTTCGTTGATATATTAATGCGTTTTTTAAGGTTAAAACCCATGAATTGAGCTAACTTTACTACTTCGCGTAAGAATGAAAGAATTCTTTTTTGTTCTTTAGATTAAATGCAATATTTACTGTTATTTATTTCAATTATGAAAGCATATATTTTTCCGGGTCAAGGTTCTCAGTTTTCAGGAATGGGAAAGGATCTTTACGAATCAAACGCCCTTGCAAAAGAATTGTTTGAAAAAGCTAATTCTATTCTGGGTTTCCGGATCACTGATACCATGTTTGGCGGAACTGATGAAGAGTTAAAACAAACAAAAGTTACACAACCTGCCATCTTTCTTCACTCGGTAATAATGGCGGCTTGTTTGCCTGAATTTAAACCTGATATGGTTGCGGGCCATTCGCTCGGTGAGTTTTCTGCCCTCGTGGTAAACAAAACGCTTTCGTTTGAAGATGCCTTGGTGTTGGTTTCTAAACGTGCCCTCGCCATGCAAAAAGCCTGCGAACTGAATCCATCTACCATGGCCGCAGTTTTAGGAATGGAAGACAGCAAAGTAGAAGAGATCTGCGCTTCAATTACAGAAGAAGTTGTTGTGGCCGCAAATTTTAATTGTCCCGGTCAGTTAGTGATCTCTGGCTCGTTGAAAGGTGTTGAGATTGCTTGCGAAAAATTAAAAGCCGCAGGAGCAAAACGCGCATTGGTATTACCTGTCGGGGGTGCTTTCCACTCTCCGCTTATGGAACCTGCGCGTGTTGAACTGGAAGCTGCAATACACGCAACTCATTTCAGTAATCCAATTTGCCCCGTTTACCAAAACGTAACTGCAAAAGCGGTATCTGATTCAAACGAAATTAAAAAAAATCTTGTGGCTCAGTTAACAGCTCCTGTTCGTTGGACCCAAACTGTTGAGCAAATGATAATGGACGGAGCAACTTCATTTACTGAAATTGGTCCCGGAAAAGTGTTGCAGGGCCTTGTAAAAAAAGTGAACAAGGAAATTGAGGCCTTGAGTGCATAAATCAATTTTCAAAATTTTATAAAATGAAAAAAATATTTTTTAGTCTTTTATTTCTCTCTTTTGCAAGTCTGGGTTTTTCTCAGTTTGTAAACGGATTAGGATTTTTTATTGCGGGCGAAGGCTCAAGACATAAATACAAAGACAGCAACGATCCGGCTACTTACGGTTCGCATAAAGGAAAATTATTGTTTCGCCCGGCCGGTGGAATTGTTGCTGATTTCGGAAACTCAAGAAACCTAAAGTGGAGAACAGAATTTGAATACAATATGCAAGGCTCAACAGAAAGAGTTGCCAATCCTGACGGAGCCACGCAGAAATACAAAAACAAATTAGATTACATCAGCTGGAATAATTTTATGAAAATTCAGGGCGAAGTGTATGCGGGTTTCCCTTATATTTTGTTAGGACCAAGAGTTGAATATTTGTTCCGCAATAAACCGCAGGCTTATGTTCCTGTTATGAGTGGCTTAAGTAAATTTCAATTCAGTTGGGACGTTGGTGCCGGATTTGAATTTATGGCATATGGCCCCGCACGTTTGTTTGCAGAGTATCATTACCATTCAGATCTTAAAGCTTTGTATAAAAGAGATAATCTTAAAGTAAATAATCTTACACATGAATTAAGAGTAGGCATCATGTTTAAGTTTGCAGACAGAAAGAACAGTTGCAATGCACCTACTTACAGTGAATGATTTTTATTAATTTAAAAAGAAAAAAGTTTTGATCTCAAAAGAAACACTTTACTCACTCACCAAAAGCGTAATGCTTCCGCAGGAAGAAATGCTGGAAGTTGGAAAGAAAAAAGGAAAATTATTTATCGGAATTCCAAAAGAAATTGCTTTCCAGGAAAATCGTGTGCCACTTGTGCCAGATGCTGTTGGATTGCTTGTTAACGAAGGTCACCAGGTAGTAATTGAAACCGAAGCAGGTAAAGCGGCAAATTTTCAGGACAACGATTATTCTGAAGCAGGCGCAGAAATTGTTTATTCGGCAGAAGAAGTTTACAAAGCAAATCTTATTTTAAAAATTGCACCTCCTACATTAGATGAAATTGAGTTAATGCAGCAAAAGCAAACTTTACTTTCTGCTTTGCAATTAACCGTTCAGCCCGAAGATTTTTTAAAAAAATTAATTACAAAAAAAGTAAACGCAGTGGCTTATGACTGGATCATGGACGAGCAGGGAATTTTTCCTGTTATACGTGCCATGGGAGAAATTGCAGGTGGCGCTTCTATTTTAATTGC
>JACMLS010000626.1 GCA_014379485.1 Bacteroidia bacterium
ATCCATGGAAAACATTTTACGGTTACCAATGAAGAAACGGGATTGTGCAAAAAATCTTCAAGCAACGTTGGCATTAAAGGAACTGCATCCGGAAATTCTTCATCAAAGAATTTTTTTATTTCTTCTTTTGTTTTAAGATTGGCGAAAGATTTTTCTCCTTCAAAGGGAAGAAAAAGAGTACAGGTAAAATTTCCATCTAAGTTTGGAAGTGCGATCATCATGAAACTTCCGCGGGGCCAAATGTGCAATGCGTTTTTTTCGATCATGAATTTTCCATCGGGTCCGGGAGGAATAATTAATTCTTTGTAGCCCGCAGAAATATAATGCTGGTTGTATTCAAAACGATCAGAAGTCAGTTGCATATTTAAACGCGAAGCGGCAAAAGCTCCGTCTGCACCAAAAACCAACTCGCTTTTCGATTTAGAAATTTTTTTTGTGGATTCATTTTCGAACTGCGCTTCTAAAGTTGCGCGATCAATATGTGTGCAGCGTTCTTCAAAAAATAGCTTTACTCCTGAGTGATGTTCTGCAAGATCCATCAGTTTCATGTTTATCTCGGCGCGCGAAACAGAATAGATGCACTGATCTTTTTTTCCGTAAGGCTGATAGGCAGTAGAACCATCTTTGTGATGAATGAATCTTCCGTACATAGGTATGGCGATTTTTTTTATTTCATCTGCAATGCCCACACCTTCCAAACCTCTCCAACCGCGATCGCTCAGGGCAAGGTTAATGGATTTACCGGCAGAAATTTTTGCCTTACGCATGTCAGGTCTGCGTTCGTAAATGTTTACACTGTGCCCGCGTTTTGCGAGGTAAATGGAGAGCAGCGAACCTACAAGGCCCGCACCAATAATGTTAATATTTTTTGAATGTGGCATGGTATAAAAGTACGAAATGCAATGGAATTTTCAGGGGTGATTTTGCTCAGGGAAATTACAGGGTTTTTGAACCACAGTAGAAACAATAGGGCACAATAGAGAGGCATTTTGAAACCAGAAAAGGAAGGTAATTTAAGAAAGTGTGCGATTATATTAAAACACCCCGCTCCTTTAACTCACCTTTCATCTGCTCAAAAGAAAAAACCTGTATTCCAGTAATTCCCATTTCATTTGCGGCTTTGATATTTTCAGGCAGGTCATCAAGGAAAATTATCTCTTGAGGATTCATTCCAAGAAAATCAATTGCTGCCTGGTAAATTTCTTTTTCGGGCTTCCTCATTTTTAATTCATGTGATGAAAGTATTTTTTCGAAATGAGAAAGGGCATTTGCATATTTCTTCCTCCATACTTTTGCATGAATTTCATTGGTGTTTGTTAGGGCAATTACACGGTAATTTCTTTTTAATTCAACAAGCAACTCTTCCATTCCGCTGTACAGATCAAGATAAAGGACGTCCCAGGCCTTTTCAAAATCAGTTAAAGAGATCTCGTGCTGAATGCAGGCAGAAACATGACTACTGATCTCTTGAGGGGTTTTAAGTCCTTTTTCAAATAACTCCCATTGATCGTCAAGCGGAAAATTATTCTTAACAAAGCTGAAATCTTTTCCTGTTAAAGCAGCAATAAAATTAAATGTGTTATCAAATGAGTAATCAAACACAACTTTTCCAAGGTCAAAAATTATTGCTTTGTATTGCTTTTGTCCGCTACTCATTATTTAATTTTCCGGTATGAATTATCGCTTATCAGAAACTATACAACGCCAATAATTAAAGCAATTAGTACAAGTGCAACAATTATAGAAAAAACAATTCCGAATATCGGCATCCATTTTCCCTTGTACTTGCTTGGGTATTTATTGAACTGAATAAGACTGATGATACCAAAGACAATGCCCAGAGGAATACTTACGTAAGAAAAAAAGAAGCAACTGCAAATAAAACTAACAATACCAAATGCATTGTAATGCCTTATAACCGGTTGGTCTCTGGTTATAATCTGCATAGGCTCTTTTGGCGGTTCCTGCTTTTTAAAAATTTCTTTTGTACCGTT
This sequence comes from Bacteroidia bacterium, assembly GCA_014379485.1. Classification (GTDB taxonomy): domain Bacteria; phylum Bacteroidota; class Bacteroidia; order B-17B0; family Aurantibacillaceae; genus AM-1111. Next base: position 1,995 of record JACMLS010000626.1, read on the forward strand.
CTTGTACTTGATCATAAACACATTATTCTTACCTGTCATGATCAGTGGCCCGTTAAGGTCATTGCAAGGTTTATACGAAATTGTATTGGTACCAACTTCCAATACTTTCGCAGTTATTTCACTGCCATCTTGCATAATAATAATATCTCCGCAACTGTCTGCAACCTGTTTTTGCAATCCGAAACGGAATTTCCTTAATGGCAACTCAGATGCTTTGTGAACCGGAATAAAAACCTGTTCAGGAAAATTGCTTGTTTTGTTTTTTACTATTTCTGTAAAGCCCGTTTCTAAAACTTCTTTGCTTTTTTTGTCAGCAGGTTTTGTGACTCTTGAAACAGTTGTCGTTTTTTTATTTGCAGAAATATAATAGCCGCCCCTGTATATTCTTTTTTGAAACGTACTGCATGATAAGAGGCTGAGCATTAAAAAAAGAATGGCGGGGATATATAATTTTTCGAATTTCATTTCCTTTGTTTTTATCGAAATTACTTTTTTATACGCTTAAATCCTATTGTCATCGATAATCTCAAAGCCCAAATTCCTTCCTTACCTTTTTACTCAGCTTATCTCTCACCAACTCATAAGACTGTTTTGCGTAATGCTCCCAGTCTTTTTTACTGAGCGTGTTAATGTCTTTTACAAGCACCCACTTATAACGTGCAACGTAAGGCGCAGGCATAAATCCGCTGCGGTTGCTAAGCTCATCAAACTCTTCATCTGTAACTTTAAAAGATGCACCGACCGGGCTTTCTCCAAGACCAATTACCAGAAACATTTTTTTTGCCAGGCAAAAACAAAGATCATTTCCCCACTTTACATCTTCAGTAACTTTGGGAAATTTTTTGCAAAGTGTTTGAAGTGATTCTACTGTCATGCTATTTTTAATTTTTGCTGGTGTCTCAGTTTAAATTCAAGTAACAGATTACACTGCCTAATTTTCAGGAGTATCTTTTTTCTCCATCTGCTTAATGATGTTGTTTACTTCTTCTTCTGTAGCGCGGAGTTTTTTCTGGCAGAAACTAATGAGTTCGCTGGCCCGTTTTACTTTTTCGGCAAGTACATCAACACTTACACTTTCGCTCTCAATTTCTTTGGCAATGGCCTGCAGTTCTTTGTACGCGCTTTCATAATTCATTTTCTGTTCCATGGGTAGTGTTTTTTGAAATTACTTTTGTGATGATCTCAGACTCGTAAAGCGATATGGTCAGTTCACTCCCCGCTTCAACCTGTTCTGAATCTTTTAAAATTTTTCCTTTTTGTTTTACAATAGCAAATCCCTTTTTAAGAATGTTCTTCGGATTCATTATTTTAATAATAGAAACATAATGATTTAAATAACTTTTTTGATTGTTGAGACTTATCTGCGAAAAACTTTTTAAGTTATTTGAAATATTCTTTAAATCATTCTGTTTATTTCTTACCCTGATAAAGGGAGAGGTGGTTACAAGACCTGAAACAGTTGTTAAGTTTTTATGAAGGGTAAATAAAATGGTTTTGCTTTTGTTTAATATAGTTTGATTTGCTTTTACTATTCCGTCTTTATTTTTTATCAAAACACTTCGCGAATTATTCAGTACTGAGCTTTGAGTTGAATTAATTTTATTTAGTGAGGATGCAATGAGTTGCTGCGTTTTTATAATGATTGATTTTTGAAAAACGGAAATTTTTTCTTCGAACAGCCTGTTGTGCGCAATAATAAACTCTGCGGCTTTGGTAGGCACGTTGGTGCTTGTGTGCGCCATCAGATCTGTAATAGAAACATCTGTAAGGTGGCCAATACCGGTAATAACCGGAATCGGAAACCTGGCAACTGCCTGCGCAATTCCGTAAGTGTTGAAAACCAAAAAATCGGTTGCAGAACCCCCGCCCCTGATTATTACAACACAATCATACTCTTTATTGCTTTTAAAAATCTTTATCATGCTTTGTTTCAATTCTTCTTCAGCCTCTTTTCC
>JACMLS010000627.1 GCA_014379485.1 Bacteroidia bacterium
CAGATGATGGAGAGCATGATTACCAATTACGCCCCCACACGTGCAGAAGTAAATGATGTGGCAAACGCTGTTATGGATGGAGCTGATGCGGTAATGCTCAGCGCAGAAACTTCTGTAGGAAAATATCCTGTAAAAGTAATTGAGATTATGCGCAGAATTATTACGCGTGTTGAAATGGAAGACAAGTTGTATTACAAAGAACACGCGCCCGAAGTAAAAAACGTAACGTATATAACAGACAGTATTTGTTACCAGGCCTGCCAGATGGCACACCAGGCCGGTGTAAAAGCAATTATTTCAATGACCAACTCAGGTTACACCGCATATAAACTCGCCAGCCACAGGCCAAAATCAGGAATATTTATTTTTACAGACAACCAGTCTTTACTCACCGCTTTAAGTTTGGTGTGGGGTGTGCGCGGAATTTACTACGATAAATACGTAAGCACAGACGAAACTATTACAGACCTGAAAGAAATTTTAAAAGCAGAAGGATTTGTAAAAACAGACGATCTTGTAATTAATATTGCGAGTATGCCAATGAAAGATAAAGGGAGAACGAATATGCTGAAGCTTTCTTATATTGGTTGAGAAATTGGGCAATAGGGAATAGGCAAAAGTGAACAGGGATATTTCCTCCAAAAATAAATTTTCAAATTAATAATGAATAGCGAATGATGAATGAAGAATAATGAAGGGAATTTAACTTGCAGATATTCATTAATTGTAAATGAAGATCAACTATTGCAAGCGCCAGTCTTATATCTTATATCTTACATTCTTATATCAGAAAGTTCAACATATTTTCCGCTTGTTTTCTTATGTTGAAAAAAGTCCTCATAATAACTTACTACTGGCCCCCAAGTGGCGGAAGCGGGGTACAGCGCTGGCTAAAGTTTGCCAAGTACTTACCTGAGTTTGGGTGGGAACCAATTATCTTCACGGTTGAGAACGGAGAATTTCCGGTAATTGATGAGAGTTTACTGAAAGAGATTCCGAAAGGTTTAACCGTAATTAAAAAACCGATCTGGGAACCATTTAATCTTTACAAAAAATTTACGGGCCAAAAGAAAGAAGAAAAATTCGGACACGGCTTTGCGGCCGAAAAAAAGAGCGGGGGATTTAAAAAGACATTACAGAATACTGCGGTGTGGGTGAGAGGAAATTATTTTATTCCGGACGCACGCAAATTTTTTATTAAACCTTCAATAGAATTTTTAGAGAAGTATCTGAAAGAAAATAATATTACGCATGTTATTACAACAGGCCCGCCGCACAGTATGCATTTAATTGGTCTTGGATTAAAAAAGAAGTTGAACATAAAATGGATTGCTGATTTCAGAGATCCGTGGACCGGGGTTTATTATTTTAAAGATCTTAAACTTTCTAACTCATCTTTTAATAAACATCGCGAACTTGAGAATGAAGTATTGTTAAATGCAGACAAAATAATTTCTGTAGGAAAAAATCTGAAAATTAATCTTGACGAACTTGCCGGGAAAGAAAAAATGAAAGATCGCTCTGTTGTAATTACAAACGGCTACGATTTTGACCTGAAAGAAAATAAAACACAGCTTTCCGGTTCTGAGTTCTCAATTACATATACCGGGTTGTTTTCTAAAGACCAGAATCACGATGCACTGTGGGAAGCTATGGGCGAATTGCTGGAAGAGAATAAAGAATTCAGAAAAGCTCTGAAAATAAAAACTTACGGAAAAATTGATGCAAGTATTTTAATTGCATTAGAAAAAAATGGTCTGCAGAATAATTTTGAAAAGTTTGAATACATTCCGCTAAACGAAATAGGGGAGGTGCAAAGAAGGGCTTCTCTTCTTTTATTGTGCATCAATCACTATCCCGGAGAAAAAGAAATGCTTACCGGAAAGCTCTTTGATTATATTTGCAGCAACCGGCCAATTTTAAATGTGGGTCCTTTAGACGGAGATGCTGCCGATATTATAAGTGAAACACAAACCGGAGAAACTTTTGTGAGAACTGATAAAGCCGGAATAAAAAACTTTCTTGCAGCTTCGTTTGAGAAATTCAAAAAAAATGAATTGAAAATTTCTCCCAAAGCAATTGAAAAATACAGCAGAAGAGAATTAAGCAGAAAACTTTCAGAAGAATTAAACTCGCTTTAAGAGGATCAGAATTTTTTGCTGATCCGCATTACCATTTTTTTCTTTGTGTTGAAAAATTTCCACCAGTTAGAAATGTAGGTGTGAGAAGAACCACGGATTACGTAACTGTAACTTACATTCATAGTCAGGTAAGAATCTTTGTGAGTCGGATCGCCTCTTTTATTGCCAGGTAAAAAATTGCCGGCAAAACCAGATGAGTAAGTGTTGGCATCACCAATATTTGTTTTGTTTGCCATTGCAACTGCAGTAGAAGAAGAGAGTGTTGAAGGGTCAGCGTAAGTTGTAGAAATATCATCAAGATAATCTGTAAAAGTTGTTCTCCAGTTTAACTCCCAGCTAACACGATGGCGTTTTTTGTAGGTATAAGAAAACCCCATACCCACCGGAACGCAAATTCCAAAGGGATTGTATTTTTTTCCTTCGGTCATTAAAGGTCTTAGTTTAATCCACTCGCCATTATACATTCCTTTGGGGTCATGATGAAAAACACCAAGGCCACCAAAGGCGTAGACTCTTAAAGTATTCCTGTAACGGTAAGACCCGCCCATATCTGTGTTTTCATAGAACGCATATTGTAAAGTAGAACTGAGTTCAAAAATATTATTTCTGAAATCGAGATTACGATATTTTCTTCCGGGGTTTGAGCTTAAACGATCAGAACCTTCTATCATTAAATAATTGAATTCTGTTTTAAGAAAAAGATTTTTCTGCCTGTAAAAACGCATACGCGCAAAACCATTTATGTTTACGCGGGTTTTGGCCATTTTAAGGTCGGCCACAAAATCACGACGCGTGTTTTCTTTTCCGCCAATATCGCCGAGGTAATTAGAAACTCCAAGGCCTCCGCCAACATCCCAACGGTATTGAGAAAGGGCTGCAAAAGGCAGAACAAAAAGGAGCATGAAAAGGGGGGTAAATTTTCTCATGAGAATGGATTTTAGCGGTATGTACGCAAAAATAAATTCAAGGTTATACTTATTAACCGAAAATTTAAAATTGTTGAAAAAAGAAAAATTGCCCTTAACTAATTGTTAAAAAAGTATCAGAATTTAGAACGAGGGCCTCTTCTGCCCCAAGGACCTCTTGGACCAAAAAATCCACCACGGCCTTTTATCCAAAATGGCCCGCGTTTGCCCCTAAAAACATAACTGTAAGAAATATTTGTTGTCAGGTACGAATCGTTATGTGATGCGTCTCCTCTTTTGCTTCCGCCAATAAAATTATTTGAAAAACCTGCTGAATAAGAATTGGCAGCAGTAACATCTGTTTTATTGGCCAATGCAACCGCAGTAGGAGAAGATAAGGAAGCTGGGTCAGCATAAACAGTAGAAATATCATCTAAATAATCTGTAAAAGTTGTTCTCCAATTCATTTCCCAACTAATTCTATGACGTTTTTTATAAGTGTAAGAAAATCCAATACCTGTTGGAATAGAAATTCCGAATGGGCTGTATTTTTTCCCCTCAGTCATTAATGGTCTCAACTTTACCCATTCACCATTATATAAACCTTTTGGATCATGATGGTAAACTCCAACACCGCCAAATACGTAAGCCCTGAAAGTGTTTCTGTAACGGTAAGATCCGCCCACATCCATGTTCTCGAAAAATACAAATTGAAAAGTTGAACTTAATTCAAAAATATTATTTCTAAAATCGAGGTTACGATACATTCTGCCCGGATTTGTGCTTAATTTATCTGAGCCTTCAATCATCAAATAATTCAATTCAGTTTTTAGATATAATCTTCTTACTCTGTAAAATTTCATTCGCGCAAACCCATTTACATTCACCCGTGTTTTTGCCATTTTAAGATCTGCCACAAAATCGCGGCGGGTGTTTTCTTTACCTCCAATATCGCCCAGGTAATTGGAAACGCCTAAGCCGCCGCCAAAATCCCATTTGTACTGACAAAAAATAAAAAGAGGCAATAAGAAAACGGAGGTGAGGAGAGCTTTTTTCATAGTGAACGTTTTTTATACCTTACGAAAAATTTCTACGGAAGGTTATGTTAAAATTGCTATTGTCAGACTGAGCCTTGTCGAAGGCTGACAACAAAAAAATCCCCCGTGTTTTAAACGGGGGACCTGAATATTTTTTTAAAATTTAGAACGGATTCTTCTGATCACTTTTCTGCCTCTCTTTTTAAAGAAACTGCCATAGCGGCTTTTGTAAAATGATGACTTTCCACGAATAACATAACTATAACTAACACTCATTGATAAAAATGAATCGTTGTGAGTAGGGTCTCCGCGTTTATTAAACACCTTTTCTCCGCTAGAATTGGTAAATACTCCAAAATTATTTGCAAATCCGGGTTGAAAAGCATTTGCGGCCACCACATCTGTTCTGTTTGCTAAAGCCGCCGCCTCAGGACTTAAAGTTGCAGGGTCTGCATAATTACCTTTAACATCATCAATATAATCTGTAAAAGTTGTTCTCCAGTTTAAATCCCAACCAATACGGTGACGTTTTTTTACTGTAAAGTGAAAGCCGATACCAACTGGAATTTCAAAAACAATTTTTTTGTAAGGTTTAGACTGGCCTTCTGTCATAAGCGGACGAAGTTTTACCAGATCTCCGTTATCATCTTTTGTTTTTGGGTTATGATATAATACACCAACTCCTGCAAAAATATGGGCGCGAAAAGCATTTCTGAAACGGTACGATGCACCCATGTCTGTATTCTCATAAAACATCCACTCTCCAGTTGCTTCAAGAGTAAAAACATTATTTACAAAATTTAAATTTCTATAATGTCTTCCGGGGTTTGAACTAATGGCATCGTCTCCGGCAAGTCTCAGGTAAGATAATTCGCCTTTTACATAAAACTCTCTACGTAATTTATAACGTGTAAAAAAAGAAACATCGTAACGGGTTTTTGCCATCTTCATATCAGAAACAAAATCGCGGCGAGTGTTTGATTTTCCTCCCATGTCTCCAAGATAATTGGATACACCTACACTTCCTCCTACTTCAGCTGCGTACTGAGAGAACAAACTTGCTGGAATTGCTGAAAACATCAGCAACGAAATATTGTATAAAATTTTCTTCATGAGGTGCAATTTACATTAACAAATATAATTAATTTATACTTTAGCGCAAGAAAGAAAAACGATTTTTTAGTTAAAAGAAATGAACCGTAGAATAACCTCGCTTTTTAACATAAAAATTCCAGTAATCCAGGCCGGAATGGTTTGGTGCAGCGGATGGGAATTGGCCTCAGCTGTCAGTAATTCTGGTGGCCTGGGTTTGATAGGGGCAGGATCTATGCAACCCGAAGTTTTAAGAGAGCATATTCAGAAATGTAAAACAGCAACAAAAAATCCTTTTGGGGTCAATGTTCCGTTGTTATATTCTCAGATTGCCGACCACATGCAGGTAATTTCCGACGAAGGGGTAAAAATCGTATTTACCTCTGCCGGAAATCCTAAAACATGGACTGGTTTTTTGAAAGAAAGAGGGATTACCGTAGTGCATGTTGTTTCAAACGTAAAATTTGCGCTTAAGGCAGCAGAGGCTGGTGTTGATGCAGTGGTTGCAGAAGGATTTGAGGCGGGCGGTCATAACGGGCGCGAGGAAACAACAACAATGGTATTAATTCCAATGGTCAGAAATGCTGTTCAGCTCCCTGTGATTGCTGCTGGCGGAATTTCTTCAGGAGCATCCATGCTTGCCGCAATTGCCCTGGGAGCAGATGGTGTGCAGATCGGAACCCGGTTTGTAACTTCAACAGAATCTTCGGCGCACATAAATTTTAAAAAAGCAATTGTTGAATCTGATGAAGGGGCCACACAACTTTCTTTAAAACAATTAACACCTGTTCGATTATTGAAAAACAAATTTTTTGAAACCATAAACGCTGCAGAAAAAAACGGGGCAGATGCTGAAACTTTAAGAAATCTTCTTGGAAAAGGAAGAGCAAAGAAAGGAATGTTTGAGGGCGATCTTGAAGAAGGAGAACTTGAGATAGGGCAAAACGCAGGCACAATTAAAGAAATTAAATCTGCAAAAGAAATTATAGAAGATCTGATGAGGGAATTTGAAGAAGCGAGAAAGAG
>JACMLS010000628.1 GCA_014379485.1 Bacteroidia bacterium
ATTTGAAGCGGAAAGGTGAAATTATAGATGTAGCACAGTACAATTTTGGGTTTAAAAAATTCGTTGCTTCATTAAAAGTTGTTTCAACAAATGAGCACAGTTAGTTCCGAATAATTTTTAATCATGAAAATCTTTCACTTTATTTTAATTCTATTATTTCTAATTCATAGTTCTTGCGGACCTAATCAGGCAAATTCAAACGCATCATCCGCTCAAAAAAAACTCATAGATAGTTCACAAGTTCTTTCAATAGAAATCCTAAACCCATAACAACACCAACAGATTCTTTAAATCCAATTAGGAAAGAATTTACACGCGAGCAGGTTGCTGATTTTATATCCAAATGGAATGCAGCAGAAAATTCAGAATCTGTTGATCTAAATCCTTAGTACACCATCTGGATTCAATTCGACACTTCTTCTGTAAGAGAATTTACGGCTAAAGATGGTTTGATCAGAGAATACGCTGTTTCTCCTGATTACTACAATTTCGGCAACGCTCAGTATTTTGAAAGAATTGTTTCGGAAAATAATTAGTTTTTTTTATTGTCACACTGAGCCCTGTCGAAGCGGACAATAAAAAAAATCCGGAAAATTTCTTCTCCGGATTTTTCATGAACTAAATTATCTTAAAAAACTATTTCGGTAAGCCTGGTTTTATTATTGGAGTTTTGCCAGGGCTAACCGTGTTAGTTGGTGTTGTGGTGTTTGTTGGTGTAACTGTTGGCGTTTTTGCAGGCGTTACAGTATTTGTTGGTGTTGGAGTAACATGTGGTGTTATCGTTGGCTTTTTTATCGGGTTAATTTTATTTTCACCGCCTGAATTATTATTGTTTCCGCCTCCTTTAATATTTCCGCCACCGTTATTTGCAGGCGGACAAGGTCCCTGCGTATCACCATGTGCCTGGTGCGCAGGCCATGCTGATGTTGGAATTGTTATTTGCTGTGGATTTCCGGGATTTCCGGGAGGAAGATGGCAAATAGTTATAAGCGGATCGTTATTGTTATTTCCACCATTACCTCCGTTACCAAAATTCGGTCCGCTGCCCTGGGTTCTTGATGTATCTGTTACACCATTGCTTCCGCCAGAGAATACTACCAGTGTTGATTTGTAATCTGAGCCGCCTGAATTGGTAGCTGTGATTTCTAAAGTATTATTTCCGTTTTGCAAACTGGCCACATACACTACAACATGCATAATGTTTGAGTAGCTGTAACCAGAAACAACCTGTCCGTTTAATTTTACCACCAACTGATTTCCTGAAGTAATGTTCTGGATCTGCGCTTTAAAAACAAAAGCCGCAGCGCTTGCAATTGTTCCGGGTGTATTCGGATCGGTAAAAGTAATAACGGGCGCAGGTACAACAACAGGTGTAGAATAAATGATGCTTGTAGATTTCTGATCTGTTCCGCCTGCATTGCTTGCGCTTATATCAAACGTATTGTTGCCTGAAACAAGACTTGCGTTATAAGTAACAACGCCATTGTTGTATTGCGATGAAACTGTTGCACCATTAAACTGAACAATAACATTGCTACCAGAAGTAACACCAGAAACCGCAGCAGTAAACTGAAAATTAGAATTAGAAACTGTTGTGCCTGCAGAAGGAGGATTTGTAATAGTTACAACAGGAGGATTAACAACTGCAGGAGGTGTATAAATAATACTAGTTGATTTTTGATCTGTACCTGCTGAGTTGTTTGCACTCACTGCAAAAGTATTGTTACCTGAAATCAATGTGGCATTGTAAGTTAAAACACCTGCGTTGTACTGGCCGGTAACGGTTGCTCCGTTAAACTGACAAGAAACATTTGAACCGCCTGCAACACCAACCACTGCTGCGCTGAATTGAAAATTAGCATTGGCAACAGTTGTTCCCGGCGAAGGAGGATTTGTAATTGTAACAACAGGTTTTACTACAACCGGATTTATATTAATTACAGGCAGATAATTAATGCTTGTAGATTTCTGATCTGTTCCTGCAGAATTTGTTGCACTCACAGCAAAAGTATTGTTACCCGCATTTAATGTTGCGCTGTAAGATAAAACACCTGCGTTGTACTGGCCGGTAACAGTTGTTCCGTTAAACTGGCAAGAAACGTTTGATGCACCTGCAACACCAACAACAGTTGCCTTAAATTGAAAATTAGCAGTTGCAACCGTAGTTCCTGCCGAAGGAGGATTTGTAATTGTAACAACAGGTTTTACTACCACCGGATTTATATTAATTACCGGTGCGTAAATAATGCTTGTAGATTTCTGATCTGATCCACCTGCATTTGTTGCACTTACCGCAAAGGTATTGTTGCCTGCATTTAAAGTAGTGCTGTATGTAACAATACCTGAGTTGTACTGGCAGGGCACGGTTGCACCGTTATACGTACAGGAAATGTTTGAAGCAGAAGTAACGCCAACAACAACTGCGCTGAACTGAAAATTAGCGCTGGCAACTGTAATGCCGGCCGAAGGAGGATTTGTTAGTGTTACAACCGGAGGATTTACTACAACAGGCACCTGGTAATTAATACTGGTTGCATCCTGGTCGCTTCCGTTTACGTTTGTTGCACTGATGGTAAAATTATTATTTCCGCTTATTAATGTAGCGTTATAAGTGTAAATTCCGCCGACAAAACTTCCGGTAACAGTAACTCCGTTGAATTGCGCTGTAATTTCACTTATTGAATTTACATTGTTTGCTGTTGAAATGAATTGATAAGCAGCGCTTGCCACAGTTGTTCCAGCTGCTGCCGGTGTGGTAATTGCAACATCGGGCTTTTTATTTCTTGGAGTAGTGCCTAAAATCAGTGTCAGAATTTTTGTGTCAGATCCGGCAGCATTTGTTCCTGTTACAGAAACTAAATTGTTTCCCGGATTCAGGTTGGTAGAAAACTGAACCAGATGTGTTGCAGAATTAAAGGTAAACGGAGTATTGATTCCGTTCATGGTAACTACAATCTGGTTTTGTTGCGTAACATTCAAAACCTGCGCTGTAACAGATTGTATTGCGTTCAACGTATTAAAAGGATCTGTTGTTGGGTTTGTATAGGTAACAACAGGTTTTGCAAGCGGCACAGTATAAACAAGAGAAGTTGTTTTTACATCAGAACCCGCACCGTTAGTTGCAGTAATTACAACAGGCGTAGTTCCCAGGTTAAGTGTTAGTGGTAAAGTAAGTAGTTTTGATGAAACGTTGTAAGAAAAACTTGCGGTGTTACTTCCGTTTACATTTACAGTGATCTGGTTTTGCGAAGTAACATTTGTTACAATTGCGTTTACTGTAAAAGAAGAATTAGAAACCGCATACCCCATGTTTGGAGGATTAGTTATTGTTACTGTGGGAAGAGAAACAGGCTGAGTGTAATTGATCGTAACATTTTTTGCATCGCTTCCAAAAGCATTGGTAGCAACAACAGTAATTACATTTACAGGTCCGTTCATGGCCAATGCGTAAGTAAGCTGGTTGTTGCTTGTATTAAAACTGAAATTATTATCCAATGTATTGTTTACATACAATTGTATATCTGATTTGGAGTTTACATTGGTAACAACAGCTTTAACAGTCATAGAAGCAACCGCAGAAGTGTACGGGCTGCTTGCAGGATTTGTAAACGTTACAACCGGAGGATTGCCTGCCGGAGTAGCTATGTAATAATTTACAGAAGTAGATTTAACATCAGACCCCGAAGCATTTGTTGCTGTAATTACAAAAGAAGTAGACCCGTTACTTAAATTAGCCGGTACAGTTAAATTTCCGTTTGAAGAATTGAACGAAAAATTAGTTGTGTTTACCCCATTTACCTGTATAATTAATTGAGAAGCTGAAGTGATGTTTGCCACATACGCAGTAAGATTAAAAGTGGGGCTTGTGCTTTGATAACCGGGAGTAACAGGATTGGTAATAGTAATAACAGGTTTTGGTAAAGCAGAAAATCCGGTATTCATATAAACGTTTACAGTTTTAGAATCGTTGCCGTATTGATTTGTTCCGCCAACATAAATTGAATTGTTGCCTGAGTTAAGATTGGCCACAAAACTAACATCGCCATTTGAGGGATTGAATGTAAAGTTAGTTACAGGCACATTGTTTACGTTTACATTTACCTGGCCGGCTTGTGTAACCTCTCTTACATTAGCGTTTACAGTCATCAGAGTAGCTGTAACAGTTGATCCGTTTGATGGACTTGAAATGTTTACAACAGGCCCTGTACCTTGCGGAGTAACGTTGTAATTGATAGTAACTGTTGCAGAATTTGTTCCGTAAGGATTTGTTCCTCTTATTACAACTGTGTTGCTTCCGTTTTGTAAAAGCGTACTGAAACTTAGCGCACCAGAACCTGTTGTAAAATTGTAGTTAGAAAAAGCAGCTCCGTTAACTGTTACAGAAATTCCGCTTGCGTCGGTTACATTTTTTACGTTGGCATACACCTGCACATTATTTACGGGTGATGTGTAAGGGTTGCTCGACGGAGAAATTACAGTAACCTCTGGCGGACGGTTGTTTACAGTGGTGTAATTATTATTATTTGTATAGGTACCGCCACCGCTTGCTTTACCAAAAGTGAACAGCATTTTTAAACCTGAGTAATGGTAATAATCATTTGTTTTGCTCCATACATTCGTTGTTTTTTGAAGATGTTGTTCGCCATCCAGTATATCTGTTCCCGGAAAAGTAACTTTGTGTTCAAGGATCAGTGAAAAATGATTTGAGAATTTATAACCGAAACCAATTCCTAATGAAGGAGAAAATTTTAAAACACCTTTGCTGGTCATTCCATCACCATAAGTTTCATATTTATGATCAAGCAGTGTACTTAAATCTGCAGTAGCACCGCCGGCACTGCTTGTATCTACACCACTGAAATTATATTTACTGCCAAATGAATTGAGCGCATCAACTTTTGTTGTGAATTTTGTAAGACCAACACCGCCCCAGATGTAAAGATGTATTTTATGCTTTTGTAAAAGCTGGTTGAAACCTACTTTTAATTCGAGATCGTTTTGGGTAATGTGGGTTCTGTAATTGCTGAAAAAATATCCGGGAGAGGAAAAGTAATTGGCAACAGAATCATTCGCACCGTTCACAGCCTTGTTTGTTCCTATAAGGCGATTTACGCGCCCGTCAAGCCCATAAGTATTTCCGGAGAGAAACCTGTAACGCAGATCAAAATAGAGTGGGGCAGTTTTACTTTTGGTGAGGCCTTTTTCTATAGTAAAACCTCCTGCAAGTCCTGCCTGGTTCTTTAGGTCAGATGCCAGCCAGGTGCCTCCTATATTCAATCCAAACCTCCAGCGGTTGCCGTAGTTGAATTCTGTTTGCTGACTAAACAAGTTTGAAAACAGAAAAACGAATAAAACTAAAGAGAGGGTCTTTTTTAATTTGTACGATGATTTCATGGGTGTATTGTTTTTTTTCTAAAAGGCTAAAACTATGCCAAATTAGCAATAAAAGATTAAGTGGTATGAGTTCACAGATAAGTGGTGAAATTACTTTTTTTTCTGCAAAATCTTAAATTCCGTACGGCGATTCTGAGCATGCTGGTCATCGGTACAATCCACACCGTTTCCGCAGCTATTGATGATTTTTTTGTTTTTGGTTTTTA
>JACMLS010000629.1 GCA_014379485.1 Bacteroidia bacterium
ATCCGTCAGGCGCATATATTTTAGAAACATTTCTGCATCCCAATCCAAAAAAAGTAAAAATATCTTTTGCCAATAAACTCAGTTCTGCTTTTGTTTCGTTTCCGCTTAAAATGGCGATTGAATTGCGGTTTTTACGGATAATGTGAGGGTATTTTCCGAAATAATACTCAAAATACCGGCTGGAATTATTGTTGCCTGTTGCAATTACGGCGTCAAAATTGGTGAGTTTTGCCTCTGCAAAATAAATTTTAGCAGAAAGGGCCGGCTCAAAATGAATGAGCAACTTCGTGAAAAACGGAATAAGCAAATGATCGTCAGACGAAGGTTTAATAATTATTTTATGTCCGGATAACAGCACGCAGAGCAGGTCGTGAAAACCTACTGCTGGTATATTGCCGGCCATTATTACCGCCACCCTTCTTTCCTTTTCCTCAACAATATTTTCAGCAAAAGCATTCAGGTCTTTTTCATTTAACATACTCACAATTCCGCTTAAAGCAATTTTTGTGCTTTGCGGAGCGAACCAACCGTTGTAATGAAAATTCTTTTCAATTATATCATCCAGTTCAGTATGAAAATTTTCAAGACCCGGAATTTTGATTCCATTTAAATGGTTTTCAATAAAATTAGCCAGTTCAGAAAATGCTTTAACTCTTTTTTTGATTTCTTTGTTCATACCTCGAAATATAGTGGACCTTTCAATTCCGATAATCTCCGTATATTTGCAGCCGATTATTCAGCGCAAAAGTAAAATTAAAAATGGCAATTAAGATAACAGAAGAGTGTATTAACTGCGGGGCCTGCGAACCAGAATGCCCCAACAACGCTATTTATGAAGGTGGCGCTGAGTGGAGATTTGCCGATGGAACAACCGTAAAAGGCATGTTTCACGGAAAAAGTGGTTTGGAAGCGGATGCAGGATCTCCTCAAACGCCAGTTTCAATGGATCTCTATTATATAGTATCTGATAAATGTACCGAATGTGTTGGTTTTCACGACGAACCACAATGCGCGGCAGTTTGCCCGGTAGATTGCTGTGTGGATGATGAAAACTGGAGAGAGAGCAAAGAAGAGCTTTTGGCCAAAAAAGCAAGCATGCATTTATAGCATATTAACACCTATTGCATAAAAAGCCATTTTAAGAACATTAAAATGGCTTTCTTTTTGTAATACTTTTGCAATAACCCGTTATAAACGTATGCGTAACCCCAAACTGATAATTCTTTTTTGCCTTTTCTGCCTGATGCGACCCGGTTTTTCTCAGTTAAAAGAGGCTGACAAAGTTTACTTTAATAAGTGCCAGGATACGCTGCAGCAGATCTCGAAAAAACTGTTTGCCCTAAAAAACGATTCTTTAAAGTTTATACTAAACAAAACATTTGCAGATAAGTTTGAAGAAGTTTTACTGAATGGCCTTTCTTTTCAATTTGGCTTTGACTCTCTTAAAAAAGATGTGCAAATCTTAAATTCTGAAGACAAAAAAGTAAGAATTATTAATTGGGACATCAGTTTAAAAGACGGAACTTTTAAATATTTCGGATTCATACAATCTAAAAACGCAAAAACAGGTAAATACGAAACTTTTGAGCTGAA
>JACMLS010000630.1 GCA_014379485.1 Bacteroidia bacterium
GACCTTACCGCTTGTAATATATTTTTCTACCTGTTGCTGCGGCGTAAAAACAATCAGCAGCAACGGTGAGCCCTCGTCAACTTTTAAAGGGCTTACCTCTAACGTAACTAATTGCCCCCGGCTGATTTCAGAATTGCCTATTATATCTGAATCCAGTTCAATATCCGCATAGCGCACGCTTTTGTTTGTTTTAATCGCTTTGTGAATTGCATTGCGGAGTTCGTAAGTAAATTCAGGCCGCGCCATCTTTAAAATATTAAGGGTGGCTTTGCCCGAGGGATTTGTAAGGTATAAAGAGGTTGAACCCCTGAACTGAAGAATATCCATATCCTGGTTAATGATTGCGCAGGCAGGCATATAATTTTTGAGAAGTACAGAGTCAATAATGCCATCGATCTTTGATGGGTTAACAGTTAAATTTGTGAGAGAGGGAAGTTTTATGGTTTTTTTATGAATGGTTGACCCTGAAAAAAGAGGTACCAGTTCCGGCACCCTGCGCGAATCTGAATTCTTTTTGCGCGAATAGATTTTAAATTTATTGGATACTTCGTTAAAAAACTGCGACTGAATGCCTGTCGTTTCTGATTTGCCAAGCATCAGGTATCCTCCTTCATTTAAAGAAAAATGTATGGCCGCAAGCACTTTTTTCTGCGCTGTCTCATCAAAATAGATCATAAGATTCCGGCAGCTCACAAAATCGATACGAAAAAAAGGAGGATCATTTAAAATATTATGAGGCGCGAACACGCATGTATCACGAAGCTCTTTGGCAACAGTATAAGTATTGCCGGATTTGGTGAAAAAACGTTTTATTCGCTCATTGGAAACAGATTTCATTTCACCTTTCGAAAATTCACCAAGGCGTGCATCACGAATGGCCTGCTCGCTCAGGTCAGTAGCAAAGATCTTAAAAGGAATTTTTTTTGTTTTACTGTCCAGCAACTCAGTAAGCAGCATGGCTATGGAATAAGCCTCTTCGCCTGTAGAGCAGGCAGGCACCCAGATCCGAAGGTCTTTGCCGGATGTTTTATTCTTTAGAAGATTAGGGAAAAAATTGGTTTTTAAATACCTGAAAATTTCCCCGTCTCTAAAAAAACCGGTTACATTAATAAGGAGATTTTTGTAAAGCACTTCTACCTCGCTGCTTTTTTTGAGCAAGAGCTTTACATAAAGTTTTAGTGTGGGTACTTCACTCTGAAGCATGGTAAGCTTTACCCGTCTCTTAAGAGAGGAGCCTTTGTAATGACTGAAATCAACACCTTTTTCTTTGAGTAAA
This sequence comes from Bacteroidia bacterium, assembly GCA_014379485.1. GTDB lineage: Bacteria > Bacteroidota > Bacteroidia > B-17B0 > Aurantibacillaceae > AM-1111. Next base: position 1,277 of record JACMLS010000630.1, read on the forward strand.
ATTTCAAAAATAGTTTTCAGATTGGGGTCCGTGTCTGCAATGCTGTTTTCATTGTTCTTCTGCGCACTAAAACGGTTCATAGCACCACCTTTGCTGAAATAAATAAGCTTACGCGCAATTTCTTTAGGCGATAAAACAAAATCAACAAAGCCGGATTCAATAGCAGACTCAGGCATGCCTGGAGCTTGTGCAGAATCATTCTGCGCAATAGTAATACCCCCGGCTTCTTTTATTGCTTTTAACCCTTGGGTTCCATCATGGGCATAACCGGAAAGAACCACACCAATTACATTTTGTTTATGCGTTTCAGCAAGCGATGTAAAGAGAATATCAATAGAGATAACCGGCACACCTTTTGAGCGCGGAGTTAATTTTATGTGTCCGTCAGTTACTTCAATTCCCTTATTATTGGGAATGATATACAAATTATCCGGCTTCATCAGTTCCATATCATCTATTTCCTGCACTTTCATTTTAGTTGCTTTGGATAAAATGGGAGTGAGAAGACTTTTATGATCGCGGTTGAGGTGCTGTACATAAATAAATGCCATGCCCGTGTTGGCAGGTAAGTTCTCCAATAAAGAAGTAAATGCTTCAAGCCCACCCGCTGAAGCGCCGATAGCAACTATTGGAAAAGGATGTTTTTCTTTTGACTGTTTTTTTGGAGATGTTCTTTTTCGGGCAGGTACTTTTTTCGTTCTCCCGCCGGTTTTCTTTTTTTTCAGCATCGTAAATTAGTTTTGAATTTATCCTTCCTGAAAATTAAGTGTAAACTTATCTCTCACAGGCCTCTTGAATTTTTTTCCTTCGAGCAAAGTAAAAACACGCTGAAGGCTTTTTACAAGTTCAGAAAAATCGCACTTACGCATATAGAAGTGTGCACCTTTTTCGTAAAGCACATCCGCCATAGTATCGTTCAAAGAAGTTGAATAGATGATAACAGGAAAATCTTTTATTCTTTTATCTGTCTTTATTTCTACAAGGCACTCCGCTCCGTTTTTGCGCGGCATATTAATATCAAGAAAAAGTACATCCGGAATTTTATCTGAATTTTCAGAAATATAATTAAGCAATTGCTCCCCGTCTGCAACAGTAGTAAGTTTGGTCGGGAATGGTAATGCTTTTAATGCTTTCTCAAAGAAAAAACGATCGTCTTTATCATCGTCTGCAAGTAATATATTTAATATAGATTTGGTTGGCATTTTGCAAGTAGGAATGAAAATAAGTCTCCGGATTCAAAAGACAAATAAAACCTATAAAGTAAAGGTAGACCAAATATGTTTGCCAACCTAAAACATTCGAAAACATTTTTTTTTTCAGGAGTGTTTCAAAAAAAAAAAAAATCTGTGAATTTATTTGAACTGTTGTTTCTTCCAAAACATTTTTCAATTTTAAATTGTGGCACACGGTAGTATAAATAATACCTGAAAACAGAGATTTGCAATGAGTTGACTTTTCAAAATCCATACACGCTGATTCTGAAAGATGTTGAATGCTAAAATGATGCATAGCCCCTTATCAGTAATGCAGATAAATTATCGTTACCACAATTATTCTGGGGAATTTTGGGGAATAATTTCCCCAAAATAAACGTAATGATAATTATGCTTCATTATTTACCAAACGCATCTGATATCAATCATGCAAACTGACATAATTTATTTACTTGTGAGTTGAATTACAGCCTTTAATTTTTATACATTTAGTCCTTACCTTTTATTGAAAACTGGTCGATGATACAGATTAATTCGGTATCATAAAAAATACCGTTTCAGTTTTCTTAAAATCGAGCACATTATTTATGGGCACTAATAAATCTATAAAAATCCTGGTTGTTGAAGATGATGAAGCCGATTTTTTTTTGCTGGAGATCCGGTTAAGAAAAACCTCATTTCAGAAAGAAATTACCTGGGCAAATTCTTATGAAGCGGCAATTGAGGAATTAAATTCAGAGACAGTTGACCTTGTAATTGTTGACTATAAATTAGGAGCTTATACAGGACTTGAACTGGTATCTTACATCAACGATAAATTTCCGTTTACTCCCACCATACTTCTTACCGGTTTAAAAGCTGCGGCAATTGATGAAGAAGCATTAAAGTCTGGCGTGTACGATTATCTTGCAAAAGATGAGTACACCGTAAACGATATTGACAGGAGCATACGATACGCAATAGAAAAATCAAAAGTTTTAAAATCGCTTAAGGAAAGTGAAAATAAATTTAAAAATCTTTTTGAAAATTCTGTCGCTTATATATTTTTGATTGACTCAGATCACCTGGTAATAGATGCCAATAAATCTGCGCTCAAACTTTTAAGGTTCAACGAAAAAGATGAAATTACAGGGATGAATATTGCAGACCATATCAGTCCGAAAATTTTTGAATTCCATACACAGGAACACACTTCTGTAGAGATAGAATTTTCAATTGACAAAGCTGAAAAAAAAGTCTTTTGCATACTGAACTCTTCTATAGTGGATGAAGAAAAAAACATTCATCAATTAGTACTGCATGATATAACAGAGAGAAAATTAAATGAGCAGAAAGAAAAACTACTGGAGAAACAGGTACTCACAGGTAAAGTTGCACGCATTATTGGCCACGAAATAAAAAACCCGCTCACCAGCATTCATCTTTCAATTGCAGAATTAAGATACGTGCTCGAAAAGACACCGGCAGAACAGGAAGATCCGGAGGAGTTATTACAGATCATTGAGCGCAATGCGCGTCGTATTGATATGCTGCTTGAAGACCTGCTCAACGCAACCCGCTTCGATACGATCAATTCAAGAGAATTTTATTTACATGACCTGTTAGATGAAACGCTTTTACTTGTACAAGACAGGGTTCAACTAAAAAAAATAGTAATTAAAAAAAACATTCATGCTAATTTAATTCTTATTGGCGACAAAGAAAAATTGATGATCGCTTTACTTAACGTACTTGTGAACGCGGTAGAAGCTGTGGCAGAAAAAGAATCGGGAAGAATACAGATTGCTACTTCTTTTGCAGATAAAAAAGTAAGTATTGAGATAGCTGACAACGGTAAAGGAATTCCGGAGCACGATCTTCATAAACTTTTTGAACCATTTTTTACTTCCAAACAAGGTGGAACGGGCTTAGGACTTGTTGCCACTTACAACATTATTGCAAAGCATGATGGAAGTATTAAGGTAAAAAGTGAAACAGGTAAAGGCACAACTTTTTTTATCAGCATTCCTATTGAGAAATAGTACGTCGCACTTCAAAAGATTTTCTTCCTGTTTTTTGCTTGCTCTGAAAGTAGCACTGTTCTCTCCAATTGTTTTCTAAAAAGACATTTTAACTCTTGCGTTTACAAATTTGTTTTAACGTAATAAAGTTAAACGTCCTCGTCTTTTCTTTTACTTTTTTCCTTGACGAAAAAAGTAACAAAAAAGTCAAGGCTTCTTTTTATTTTTTGGTAAAACGGGCATTGGTTTTTCTCCGCGAAATACGAGCCGCCTTTCCTGTTGCATCAATTGAGGCGAACGCTCGCGTATTTCTTACTCAAAAGCCCGGCGCGCAAAACCAATGCCCGTTTTACCTGTCCGTCGGATACTATTTTGTGCAGCCAAAAAATAAAAAAAGGCCGGGGGGAGATAATAAAAAAAAAGGTAAATCAAATAAACAATCTGCGTAAATCAGCGATCCCGATAGCTATCGGGAGTGGCATAAATATTAGTAAATCCTGCAAGAAAACAACGCAATGTCATCCACGTAAGGTCTTGTACCTTTAAACTCAACAAGATTAAAAAGAATTTGCTGATTTATTTCGCGGGCAGATTTGTCTTTGTAGGCGCGCATAAGTTCTATGATACGTTCTGCGCCAAAGTTTTCGTTGTCTTCGTCTTCTACCTCAACAACACCGTCTGTATAACAAGTGATCATTGAATTTTTTGGAACGGAGAGAAAACCTTCTTTAACGTGAGAGAGCTCATCAAACATTCCAAGGCCTGTGCAACCCACTTTTAGTAAGAGCGGATTTTTACCAGCGAAGAGTACAGGCGGATTGTGGCCTGCGTTTATGTAGGTGAGCATGCGTGTTTGCGTATTGTATTTGCCAATGAAAAAAGTAATAAATTTTTCTCCTTTGGCATTGAGCATTACTTTTTTGTTGAGTTGATGCACCAGTTCTTTTAAGCTGGTAGAATAATTTAAAAGCACACGTAAGTTGGCCTGAAAATTACTCATCAATAAAGCAGCAGCAACTCCTTTACCGGAAACATCAGCCATACAAAAAGCAAATTCACTTTCGTTGAGCCAGATGAGATCGTAATAATCTCCACCCACTTGTTGATGCGGAAGGTACAAAGCATCTACCTGAATGGTTTCATTATCAGGCAAGGTTTCAGGAAACAACATGTGTTGCATTTGCGATGCAAGTTCCAACTCTTTGTTTAAAGCTGCTTTCTGAATATTTTCTTTGTAAAGTTTTTTATTTTCTATTGCAACAATAATAATGTTGGTGATTGTTTGTACAAAGGGCAAATGTTTTATGGCTGCGCTCAGTTCAAGTTTATCATCTTCCAGGTCACTGATAAGCACATAAGCCAATGGTTGTGCTTTATGAAAAACGGGCACAACAATTTCAAAAGAATTTTCTAATTCGGGCGAGTGAAAATTAATGGTGCCAATTTCTTTAACGCCCATTAATTCTTTTTCTACGTTTATTTTTTCATGCTCCTCGCCTACCCCGTATTTTAAAAGGCAGGTCCATTTTTCATCGTAACAAAACAAAACAAGTTTGCCAATGTTTAATTTGTTGCGTAAAACATCTTCATAAATATCTAATAAATGTTGGGTAGAAAAATTATTGTTTATAGCCTTGGTAACCTCAAGCAAAATATTAAGCTTAATGTCTTTTAACTGCGATTTTACATTTGTCTTACGCTGACTTTCCATGGCTGTGCTCTTCATAAATCCTTCACAATATTACTCAATTTTAAAGTTAAAGAAAAAAGCTGTTACTATGAACAGCTTTAGACTAAATGCA
>JACMLS010000631.1 GCA_014379485.1 Bacteroidia bacterium
GGCGACTCGCTGCCGGGCTTTTATTAGAGAGAAATTGAGGACGGGATATGAGATGTGAGACACTGAGTTGTGAGACTGGGTTTGTTTGGGCCAGAGGCCAAGTTGAAAGTTTCCTCGCGGGACGCTCGGAAAGCGTTACTTTTTAATTCCCCTTCGGGTCATTTCGTCGCGGTAGGCTTTTGCGAATTTTTCGTGTTGCTCCAGGGTTTCAGAAAAATCTGAGTAGCCGTTTAATGCGGGCTTTGCACAGAAAAATAGATTATCGCTTTTTTCGTAATTCAGAACGGCTGCAATTGCTTGTTCGGTTGGGAAACAAATGGGACCGGGCGGAAGACCTTTGTACATGTAAGTGTTGTAGGGTGAGTCGAATTTAAGTTGATTACTTAAAACTCTCTGAATAGTAAAATCGTTGAGCGCAAAAATTACTGTGGGATCTGCCTGAAGCATAATGTCTTTTGACAAACGATTTATATAAACGCCCGCAATTTTTTTCTGCTCGCTTTCAATAGAGGCTTCTCCCTGCACAACAGAAGCAAGAATAATAATTTCCGACTGAGAAAAATTCATCTCCTTAGCTTTTTTCTTGCGGGCATCTGTCCAGAATGTTTTGTATTTATCTTTCATCAGCTCAAAAAACTGTTCAATAGAAGTGGCCCAGCTCAATTCGTATTCTCCGGGACGAACAATTGTCATGATGGAAGTTGCGTTCATTCCGAAATTTTTTTCGAGATCCATTTCGTTCTCTAAAAATTCAGTAAGCGCGTTTGCATCCATATCAAATTTCGATGAGAGCTTTTCTATGAGTTGTTGCTTAGTTCGGGTCGTATAATTGATTGCGAGTTTTACTTTCTCTTCTTTTCCGTTCTTTATCATTTTTACGAGCTGCCTGTTGCTCATTCCATCCACAATTCTGTAACGGCCTGCATGAATATTCTCATTCAGTTTCATTTTGCGCGCATAAAAATCAAAAGTCTCAACGTTTTTGATCAGGTTATCATCAATAAGACTTTTCTTTAATTCTTCGTAATCAGAATTGTTGTGCACGTACAGGTATTTGTATTTTTCCCCGTTCAGATTTACGTTTCCTTTAAAAACATAATCCCAAACAAACCATCCGCCACCTGCAAGCAGCAACAGAACCACTATCAAAAAAATTCTGCCTGCTTTACTTTTATTTTCCTTTGCCATTCTTTTTTAAACTTAATTCTTTTAATAGTTCTTTTGCTTTTTTATCATTTGGAAATTTTGTCAATAAGCGCTTTACAATTTTATTTGCGTCCTCCATTTCGCCGGCATTTGCTTTATACTTTGCCAAATTTAAAATAATTTCTGTTGCCTGTTTATTGGAAGCATCTTTTTCAAGCACTATTAATAAAATAGTTACTGCTTCATCAGCTCTGTCTTGCGCCAATCTAAGCCCCGCAATATTTAAAAGTAGTGGAGCATAATCCGGATCAATTTTCAATGCTCTTGCGTAAATTTCTTCAGCCTCTTTCTTATTTCCTTCTGCAATGCACAAATAACCAAGATTTGTTAAAGCTGGTACATACTGTGGGTGCTCAATTAAAGCATTCATAAATAAGGTTCTTGCCTCGGCCGGTTTTGAATTTGCAAAATAACTAAGTGCCAGTTTATTTTTAAATTCAGGATTAAAAGGTGCAAGAATTACCGCATTATTAAAAAAAGCTTCGGCCTTTTTCTTATCTCCTATATTATAAAAAGCCTCCCCTATCCTGTAAGAAGTCCATGCGTTACTATTACTCTCTTCTTTCTTAATGAGTTTTTCTGTGAGCAAACGCCCCGATCCGCTCACTTGAACAAGGTCATATATTTTTTTATAGTTGCCCCTGTCAAAATTCAGCTGAACCAGCAACTCAAAATTAGTTTCAAGACTTTTCGGATAACCTTTCATCAGTATTTTTTCTGCAGAATCAAGATAAAAAGTTTTTTGAGAAAATTTATCGTATTCGTTTATAAAAGCTTTTGCTCTATGTATTTCACTTACATTTTTATCATTCAAACAGATCATTCCAACAAATGTTTTAATTTTCTTTTCCTGCTCTTTTGAGATCTTTGTTTTTTTAGAAATAAAATGCTCGTGTATGCTTCCATGCACAATATCATCAGATTCTATTTTGGGCATGTGGCATGAAACACAATTGTCATTTACTTTTTTTCTTACCGCTTCTTTTTCTGAACAGAGCACATTTACTTTTTTTCCGTGACAATTCTTACAGGCGTTATTGAAAATTTCATTTGAAGTTTTCTGCACACTTACATGTGGATTGTGGCAGGTAACACAAGTCATTCCGTTTTTAAAAGGCCGCAAATCTTTAGAGTTCTCTATTTCCTTATTGGAAACAATAAAACACTTACTCATTTTTAAACGCTCTGCATGCGACACAAATTTTATTTCTGATTCTCCTTCGTATTTGGCATGAAAAATGGTGATGTAATCTTTCAGCAATTTACCCGGTTTAAAATCGAAAAAAGATTTATTGTCTTTTAAAATAGTATTGCCATGCAGGTGACAGCGCTGACAAACATCAATCTGCAGGTCGACAGAAAGTTTTGCGGGATTTACAATAGAATAATCAACAACTTTAGAAGTATCGAGCGGCGCGTTATTCATTCGCTCAAACACGTGCGCCTGCCCCGGGCCATGGCAACGCTCGCAATCAATTCCCATAGGAACCGAATTGTATTTATTTTCTGAACCATTTTCAAATTCCGGATAAGCGTTGTGACAAGCCATGCACTCAATTCCTATTTTGCGCGAGAAGCGGGTGTTGTTGCCATTCTCAAATCCGGGAGAAAGATCCCACTTATTAATTTGTGTGTAATACGTTAGCGGCATTTCATTTAAATACCCGTTTGTATTCTGAAGAAATGAAAGTGTTTGCAAACCGTGACCAATTACGTAATCGGTTTTTTCGAGACGCTGATAAATGGTATCTCTTCCTTTCAAGCGGAATTCTTTCATGAAAAAATTTCCGTTTAAATAAATTGGCTGATAATAAAAATCTTTAAACTTATCGTACACAATTTTCATTGCTACAGTTTTCAGCAATTCATGTTTTTCAGGAAGATCGAATGAATGGCCCATACCCGTTTGCATAAAAGAGTTGTAAAGATCCTGGTGGCAGGTTTTACAGGTTTCTTTTCCAACGTATTTTACTGTGTCGTTGTGGTTGAGCCAAAGTGATTCGCTTATCGTAGCGGTCGTAGCGCCGTCGCGTGAAATAATTATTGGGTCGTTTGGATTGTTGGTGCAGGAGAAAATAAGTATACCGGCAAACAGGTAGAAAAAATTATAAATTTTTATTTTTTTCAATTTTTATTCTGATTTAGGCAAAACACTGAAAAAATAATTCATCAACAAATTCACTTTCAGCATTAACATTCCACTTTTTCTTAACGCCACTCAATTCAAATCCGCATTTTTCAAAAAGGTTAATGCTTGCTGCATTAACTGCAGAAATATTACACCACAAAGAATTCATTTTTATTTTCTTAAAACAATAATCTTTCAGTAAGAACAAAGATTCTGTTGCAATTCCTTTCGTTCTGAAATTTTCTTCAATAATAATTCCAACGCCTGCCCTTCTATTTTCCCTGTCAAATTCAAACAGGTCAACAGATCCGGCAACTGAATTATCTTTCATGCAGATCATTAATCGCAATTCTTTTTCAAGGTCAAGGTCGTAATGACGTGTTTTTATCCACTCTTCCACTTCGGTTTTACTTACTGCTTCTTTGTGAAGATTTATTTCAACTGCTGATTGGGCATTTTCCCACGCAAAAATAAGGTCTGCATCATTTTCATGCGGAAGGCGGAGATAAATTTTATTTCCCTGTAATGGAAACATCAGTTCTTATATTCTAAACGCACTTTTTCAATACGCTCGTCTATTTGGTTTTTAGTGTAAACAGGCAATGTATAATTTCCATTTGCTGTTTCATTGGTGATATTTGCGCTGTAACAGGAAACGATCAGCTCATTTTTTTGAAGCTGGGGTAAAAGCTGAAACAGAAAATCAATTTCGTTTACATCTACATGAAACCCTTCTTTAAAGAATTGCTTTACGGGCGTTAAACAAGTGGGTCCATTTACGTCTACACGTTTATGTTCTGCAATGCAACTTTGCAACAATTCATCCAGGTAATTGTAACTGAAAACCGGATGGTCTTTTATTTTAATGAACAGTGCCGGAATTCTTCTTAAAGAACAATTTTTTAATAAAACACCAGCGCCCACATTCAGTTCGTGCCCTTTAATTGTAAGCGATGAAAAATTTCCGTTAATACAAATTCCAATGTGTGGTGGAATTTTATTTGCGTCAATAACAGAAATAAAAACTCCTTTTCTTAAATCGCTTAAAGAAATTTCTCCGTCAACTTTTATAGAGAAGGGGCTTTGCATTTTCATGAGTTTGCAATTGTCTTTTTAATGTCTCATGGAATAACCATGATTTTATAATTGTTTGGAAATTGAATCATGCTTATTTCAGATCTCAATATGGCCATCGAACACAAATTTTGCCGGGCCTTCTAAACGAATGGAATTAAATTTATTTTCGCCGTCTGAGTTAAATTTTACAAATAATTCTCCACCTGGAGTTAAGATCTTACACCCGTTTTTTTCTGTAGAGAGACCCGATAAAGCTGCAACCAAAGAAGCAGCAGTAACTCCGGTTCCGCAAGCGAGGGTTTCATTTTCTACCCCGCGCTCGTAGGTGCGTACAAGTAATTTATCTTCTTTCTTCTCAATAAAATTTACGTTGGTCCCTTTCTCTTTAAAGCGCTCGTTGTAACGAATCTTTCTCGCCTCTTCTACCACCGGAAATTCTTCAATGTCTTTTACAAATTTTACATAATGCGGCGACCCTGTATCTAAAAAAAAGTAATCGTTTCCTTTTTCAACGGTGTCTACGTTTTTCATTTCAAGGCTTACCCAATCGTTTTTTAATTCTGCGTGGTGCGGACCATCTACAGCAAGAAATTTTGCTTCGTTCTTTATTACGCCCACTTTATTTGCGAAAGCGGTAATGCATCTTCCGCCGTTTCCACACATGCTGCTCTCATTACCATCAGAATTAAAATAAACCATGTGAAAATCGTAACCGGCAATAGTTTCAAGCAACATCAATCCATCTGCACCAATTCCAAATTTACGGTCACATAAAAACTCAATCTGCTGTCTTGTTAAACTGATTTTTTTTTCGCGGTTATCTAACAGAATAAAATCGTTGCCTGCGCCCTGGTATTTATAAAAGTGAAGCAGCATGATTAATTCATCCTGTCAAGGATAGATGATTCGCTCACCCTTTCCATTTTATGAAACTCGTTACTGTACGAAATACGGTACACCAGGTTATTGTTTTTTAAGTAATAATTATCGTTGAGTTTTACAATATCTACATTTTGCTCCTGTAAACCATACAGTACAACTTTATTGCGGCTCATTTTGTATCCTTTGGAGTTAAGCGGTGTTTTCCAGAATTCTATTACCAGAAACTCATTTGGGTTTGGTTCTGCCACACCCGCAACGCTTGCCGCAAGCGAATCTTTTTTACTTGTTTTTCCCTCCTCTGCCCCCTTAACCTTTACGTTTTTCACTCCCACCAGCTCTTCCTTCAATACAGAAATGTTTTCTGACGAAGAAGCGTCTATATCCATTACTTCTGAACCGCTTGAATCTGCATTTGTTTCTGCAACAGCCAATGAATCTTTTTGATCGTTGTCTTTACCTTTTTTATTTTCTGCAAGTGTAATTTTCTTTTTAAGATCTTTTTTTGGTTTTGTACCATCGGTAAGATCAGTGGTTTCCTCAAAGGCCGGTTTCTTGCTGTCTGAAAACTGAAAATTCTTAACGTAATCGTCAAGCTTAAAAATAAAAATAGCGCAGCCAATTAAAAGTCCTACGGTTAAACCAAAAAAGAAGGTAGAAAATTTTTCTTTGAAACGGGCCATTACAGGTATTGGAAATTTATGTAAAATTAAGCAAAAAAAATCCGCTAAAAAACAGGGCAGGCAATAAGTATTAACTGAGTTTTTAGCCGCCAATAGCGCAAATTTTCGCGAATCGCTACTTTGAAATAAATTCTGAGCTTTTTTGACCGCGAATGGCGCGAATTTTTGCGAATATCTTAAAACTAATAACTAGATTTCCTGCCCAGATTTGCGATAATTCGCGCCATTCGCGGCCTCCTTTTTTTTAACCAAAATTGTATTTTTGCCAATGAAAAAGGCTTGGCGGTTAAACATTGTTAAAGCAAATGGAAACGGACAACTTTGACTTTAACTTTGCGTTATTAAAACAAATAAACACGAAATTAAAAACAACTGACTTATGAAAAAGATAATTTCAACCGTTTTGATCGCTGCTTTGGGTGGCGCTTCTGCTTTATGTATTGATAAAGCGTTTTCAGAAAAAAAAGAATCTAACCAGCTTTTAAATTACCAGTCAACTCCTGCAAGGTTAACGGGGCTAACAACAATGCCTGTTCCGGAAGGAAGTATCAGCTTTGTTAAGGCGGCAGAAACTTCTGTAAACTCAGTTGTACATATTAAAACCACGGGCGAAGAAAAATACAACGCCAATTCTCAAGACCCCTTTTATAATTTCTTTTACGGACAAAGAAAACCCCAGATCATGCAAGGCAGCGGATCGGGTGTCATTATAAGTACCGACGGTTATATTGTAACCAACAACCA
>JACMLS010000632.1 GCA_014379485.1 Bacteroidia bacterium
GGCTTGTATTATCAGGTCCGGTTCCACCTGCCCTTACAGCCCAGCGGTATGCTCCGGCTGATGTATAACTTGCAATATATATATCATTACTTCCATTAGAAGTTAAGTTGGATGTGCTGCCACCCATATCAAAATCTACTGTGTTAGAAAATGAACCGGTAATATAAACGTTGCCGCTAGCATCAACACAAACCCCTCTGGCAACTTCGGCTCCTGTAGAACCGGTAGCATTTGCAGCTGTCCATGTTGGAGTTTGAGAAAATAAACTGTTGGCGCATATTAATATGAGCGTTAGAAAAATAATTTTTGTTTTCATTTGATATGATTTAAGGAAGGTGAGGGGGCAGAATTTTAAGTATCCAAAATAGCGATACAAATCAACATGGCAAAACCGCAAATCGATTTAAGTGTTTTTTATATGTTAATATCCGTCAGGCGGATAAATTCAGGTAGAAAAAAGACACATTTAACATACTCTGATTTTTATTCCTTAAAAAAAGGCTTTCAAGGAAGGTCAAATTATCTCTTGATTTCTAATTCGTGAAATTTGCGGTGGCTTTGAAAATGATATACAATTGAAGAAAAACGGTTAACCCTTTATGACTATTTATTTCTTGTTAAGCCGTTTTAAATTTCTTTCAAAATAAATTTCAGAAGTAATCAAAGCTACCTGAATTCTCTTTGCGTATTTAATACTGTCTACAATTTCTTTTTGCTTTTCTTCAACCAGTTCTTTCTGATGAGAAATTTCTGCTGTACGGTCTTTTACTTTTTGCTCAAGCCCTTCATAAGATTCCTGGAGCTTGTCAACCATCTGGTTAAAATCTTTTGACAGTTCCGTGATCTCGTTATGACCTTCTTCTTCAATGCGCTCATCCAGGTTACCAGAGGAAATTACCTGCACTTTATTTATCAATTTCTTAATCGGGTTAGTAATTTTTCTTGCTCTGAAATAGATCAGAACAATTAATGGAATTACAGTAACAAGAAAAATAAATCCGAATTTTCTTAATTCATTTCTTACCAATTCTCTTTCTTTTGAATCATTAGAAATGATCTGAACCACATACCCGTCAAACATGGTTGTTTTTGCCATGCTTATAAATAAAAAATCGATGTATTCTTTTGAATCTCCTTTTATCTGCTCTGCATGCACAGCCTTTTTTAATCTCAGGCATTCAGTATAAGAATTCATAAATTCAGGAGGAGTGGATTTATCTGTGGCATTTAAAATACCCATCATTAAATTTACACTTTTTATTTCGCCGTATTGCTTTGAGATGCTTTCTACTTTTTCCAAAAGAAGTTTATTCAGACTCCAGGCTTTATCAGAGTAAAACCCTAACTCTAAAACAAATCTTCCGTCGGCAAAAGGTGCATAGGTGTATTTTTTAATTTTCCAGGTTGCCCTTTCTCTTGCAAAGCGATCTTCTATAAATTTTTTATTCTTACGGGTATCAGAAAAAAACTTAATAAAAACGGAATTCATCTTTGCAAAATCCAAACCTAAATCTCTTTTAAAAGTTGTATTTACAATTACACAGGGAGTATCGAGAATGTAAATAGCATGCAAATTAGTATCAAGCTCCAGTTTTTTCACTACCTCATTCAAATCAAGAGTTGCAGGATTTTTAGCATTTTTTTTTACATCGTTAATTATAAAATCATTTACCTCACGCATTCTTTTACTAAACTGCTCCTCGTGCATATTCATGGAGTAATCATACACAGATAAAAGATCTTCTGTTTCACGCAGAATTCTTGCCTTAGCTTCGGCGTAATTTTTTTCTAATTCTTTCTTATTGTAATAATAACTGATGCCTGAAAAAAATCCGACCGAAATAATAAGGGGAATTACAATGTTTGTAATTAACTGGCGAAAAACCGTAGTCTGCTTTTTTGCCATTTTAATTATTGTTTTGAATTTCTTTTATTGAGAAAGTGGTTGAATTTGTGAATCAGGATTTTTTTCCAACAACCAGTTCAATCATGTCTTCTTCTTTAAGATATTTATTGGCAAGGTCTTTTAGCTCCTGAGCAGTAACTGTTTTTACGGCTTTAAGATAATTATCAAAATAATCATACCCCAAACCAAACTCCCAGATGCCTTTAAATTTATCTGCCAGTGAAAAAGGTCCGTCAACACTTCGTAAAAAAATTCCGGTTATGTAATTTTTTACCAATTGTAATTCTTCTTCCGGAATCAATTCTTCGCGCATCAGTTTTAATTCTTTGTAAATTTCTTCGAGGCATTTTGTAGTTACATCTACACCCACTTCGGTAGAAATTCCGAAATACCCACCGTGTACAAGCGGAGAAAGTCCTGAACCTATACCATACGTATAACCTTTGTCTTCGCGTATATTCGCCATTAACCTCGACCCGAAATAACCACCAAAAACCGTATTCAAAACCTGGAACTTAAAATAATCGGGATGATTTTTAGAGAACATGGGCCTGCCGATTCTGATGGCTGATTGAATGGCATCTTCTTTAAATACAAAATGTTTTTTTTCTGATGTGGTAGAATAAGGAACAAGTACATCATTAATAATTTCAGAGCTTCCCCAGTTTTCTTTTCCGAAATGATCATTAAGTAATTTTAAAACATCTGCAGGTAATTTTCCGGAAACTACTATTGTGCAATTGGCAGAATTATAGTGTTTGGCATAAAACTCAAGCAAATGTTCTCTTTTAATTTTATCATAATCTTCTAATTGTGCCACAATGCCGTAAGGATGTTTTTCTCCGAAGATCAGTTCAGAGAATTTTCTGCGGGCCAGCACTGCCACCTTTTTTGAGTTTACAAGATGCTTTTGTTTTTTGTTAGATAAAAACGTTTCAAATTCATGCTGCGGAAAATTTGCATTCTTAATAATATCCTCAGCAAAATAAATGGAATTTGCCAGATGCTTATTCAGCGAATAAAGTGCAATAGAAGAATAGTCCTGCCCTACTCCTGTTTCATAATGCGAACCGTAAAAATCAAGATGCTCAGAAATTTGTTCGGCCGTATAATTCACCGTTCCGTTCTCCATCATACTGCTGGTACTTACGGCAAGTAAAGGAGACGCCTGAAAATACATTCCAGCCTTAAAAATAAATTCAATTTTAACCAATTCCTGGCTTCCGCTGTCAATAGAATAAACCGGAATTTCATTATCAAGCCTGTCTTCTTTTGCATGCAAAATTTCTACGTGGTCAATAGACTTAAATTCAGGGGGCGTAATACGATCTAACATACTTTTTTATTTTTTATCTGCCAAAATCTTTAGATGCCGGCGGGGAAAATTTTAACTAATTAATTTCAATTGCACTGTTTAATAAGATGCAAATTATTTTTTAAGGTAATGCAAAGTAGAACAGTTTTTTTCGTCGAGAATCTCAATTGCACAATCACGCACCTGTTGGGCTGTAACTGACTGATATTTTTCGCCTTCGCGGTTTACAAGATCTGCATCTCCCAGTAATTCTGAAATTGCAAGGTTGGTTGCTTTGGTTAAAAGATCTGTTTCAGAAAACAACAACGATGCTTCTACTTTATTTTTACACTTGGTAAGTTCTTTTTCGTTGATGAGATCGCTTTTTATTTTATTTACTTCTTCTGCAATTCCATTTTCTGCATCTTTCATAGAAACCCCGTCGGCAGGTTTTCCTGAAATACAAAACAAACCCTTATCAAAATCTCCCATCACATAAGCATTTACATCAGAAAAAAGTTTTTTGTTCTTTACCAGTTCAACATACAATCTTGAAGAGTTTCCTCTTGACAATACATCAGATAAAATATCTGTTGCATGATATTCTTTATCATGGCGCGAGCACATGTGATACGCTTTGTAAATAGACGAAATAGGAACATCGCGCTCTACCGTTAGCTCACGCGCTTCGTTTTGCTTTGGCTCTTTTGGTAAATTTCTTTTTGGTTTAGGCGCAGACACAATCGGCTCGAACCACTTTTCTGCCAGTTGCTTTACATTTTCAACATCCACATCACCGGCAACAACCATAATTGCATTGGCGGGACTGTAATGTTTTTTAAAAAAAGATTTCACATCATCCATCACCGCATTTTCAATATGAGAAATTTCTTTTCCTATTGTTGCCCATTTGTATGGATGTACTTTATAAGCGAGCGGCCTAAGCAGTAACCATACATCGCCGTAGGGTTGATTTAAATAACGTTGTTTAAATTCTTCAATTACAACATTGCGTTGCACTTCCAGACTTTTATCAGTA
>JACMLS010000633.1 GCA_014379485.1 Bacteroidia bacterium
GGGAATCCCATCAATTTTTTAAGAGTAGAAGAAAATAAACGCAAAACTAAGTAGTATCACCTAGTGCAAAGCCTTCTCTAAAATTTTGAAACAAATTCTTCCTGGCTAATGCTTTCTATTGCGCGTTGACCTCTGCAACTTCTTACCAGCCCAATCGCTTCTTCTGCATTTAAGCCTGAGTATTTTTTGTGAAAGCAGGCTGCCAGCATTCCTGACCGCCCAAGCCCACCTACACAATGAACAAGCGTTTTTTCTTCTTTACCTGAATTTTCAAAAACCCAGTTAAGCGCATTTTCCATTTCTGGTTTTGTGCAAACAGACTGATCAAGAATTTTTAAGTAATAGGTACTGAACCCATTTTTTGTATACTGCTCTTTTAATTCAGCAACACCATAATCTGCAAATTCATTTTCGCTTAACAGGCAAACAATATTTTTTATTCCTTCTGCTTTTAATGTGGCAAGATCTTCTTCTATATTTCTCCCGCGGTCTTTTCTTCCGGGCAAAATGGTAAGGCCCATTAATCCGCTACCGGCAAGTTTTTTTTCTGAAGATGTTATGTAATTTATTCTGAGTTTTTTTGAATTTTTTAAATGATGCGATGCTTTTTTGCAACAAATACTTCCGCAATAGAGCGCCAGTTTTTTTTGCCAATCATTGCACTCATTAAAAGATAAAGAATGCATAGAATATCTTAACATGGCAATGTAATACTGATATGGAATTTTATCTATGTGAATTAATGGCGGATAAAAACTTCGGAGTTTTTTTAACGTATCAAAAGCTCTTTGTATTGCAGGGTTTCCAAATTTTGTTTTTTCATTGCCCGGCAGTTCACCAAGATCTTCTAAAGACAAAACCAGTTCTGCCATTTCTGTTGCTTCAAGAAATTCTTTTTCAGAATTTATTTTCATAAAAATAAAGAGCAGATCATTTTCGAGTTTTACAAGATCTCGCAAAACGTGGCCGTAATGTGTATGAAAAAAATCTATCATCCACACATTTTCCTGGGCGTCTATCATAATATTTGCGCCGTTCAGGTCTCCGTGCACATAACTCATATAATGTTCCTGCGGAATGTATTCGCCCAGGTTGTCAATTTCTTTTTCGTAAAAATTACACACATTAAAAATTTTCTTTCCGTGCAGATCAAGTTCGTTTTCAACTGCGGGTTTGCCGGTAAGCGCTTCCACTTTTTTTCTTACAGAAGAAGCGTATTTCGGATTGAAATCGTAATACTTAAGAAGATCTAATTTCTCAAGCCGCGCAGCTTTGTACAATCTCCCCAATTGCTTTTCAAAAACAATATCAAGCGTTTTAAAAACTTTTTCTAATTCAGTTCCGCTTTCGTATAATTTCTGAAATGAGGTAACTTTTTCATCGAGCATTGCAGCGTAACGGTATTTTATGGCGCCCCGTTCCAGGTCTTCGGCAAAATCTACAATGGCAGGCGCGCTGTTGCCAAGAATTTCCTGGATCCGTTCAAACGAAGCACGCTCTTTTGAGATGAGGCTTCTTTTACCGATTTTAATAACTGTGGGAACTTGCTTATGTCCGTGCAGATCAATAGCAGAAGCTTTCATTACCACGTTGCCGGAAAAACCTCCGTCCAATACTTTAAAACTTGCTTCTTTTGCTTCGCGAAATAAATACGAAAGCAATTTTTTATCTGACTCTATTAAAGTATCGTGATCAAAAATAAATTTTGAAGAGGAAATTCTTGAATGCACCTCAAGCGGAAGTTCAGGCAAAGTTCCCGAAAGGAAATTTGTAAAATCGCCAATAGATTCAAACACTTTTACTCCTAAAATATTTTTTAACTGATCTAATGCGATAAAATGCATGGAAGTGGATGAGCTTGCGGTAAGCGCGCTGCAAACAGAAATGTCAAAATTGGGATAACGTGTTTTTAATTCATAAGCCAAAAAAGAAATTTTTGCTTCTGTCCAAACACCTGTAATTCCAACTTTTATTTTTTCGTTTTTAAAAACTGAAAGTGTTTTTTCGAGTTCTGTATTAAAAAAATCATTTAATCCGGATGCATTCACCGTTACAGAATCAGAAGATGTGTTCCTGAATTTTTCAAAAACAAATTCTGCGCCGCCGGTATTTTTTAAGCAATGTAAACCAAACTGACGCAAATGTTCTTTTTGCTCAGGGTCGTTTGCATCATGCCAGTCGCGGATATGAATAATTTTTAATGTATCGTTTGCAGAATTGTAAGCCCATTTTATCAAAGTATTCACTGGCCCGTGCTCAGAATTTTCTCCGATTAAACGCAATGCTTCTTTGTATCCGATGTGCAGAGAGTTTGGAAGCGGATCAAATTTGCCGATGGGAGCCACAAAATCGTTTTGAAGGCATTGTGTGATAAGGATTGATTTCATAAAAAAAATGCTTAGGCCAAGATAAGCTGCCTGAGACTTTAAAAAAAATTTATTTAATGCTGCACTATTATTTTTTTTCCCGAATATTTTTCATCCAGGTAAATATTCAGATAATAAATTCCTTCTGCTAATTGAGATACATCTAATTTTATTTCAGCGGTTCCGGTTTTTGAAATAACCGGCATAACCTCTCTGCCTGTTTGATCATAGATCTTTAAAGAAATTTTTTTTCCGCTGGTTT
The DNA here is from genome assembly GCA_014379485.1 of Bacteroidia bacterium. Classification (GTDB taxonomy): domain Bacteria; phylum Bacteroidota; class Bacteroidia; order B-17B0; family Aurantibacillaceae; genus AM-1111. Next base: position 2,629 of record JACMLS010000633.1, read on the forward strand.
TTATCTGTATACTTTCATTTGATGGATTGGGATAAATAAGCAGGTCATTTATATTTTCTTCCTCAATTGATTTTGTTGGATTATTTGGGGCATTGCAAAAAGATACGCAGGAAGGATCCGGAGTATACATCCAAAGATCATTATTAAAAGAACCATTATAGTCCATTCCGCCAAATAACCA
>JACMLS010000634.1 GCA_014379485.1 Bacteroidia bacterium
AACCTGATCTGATCATAACTTACGGAATGGGGAATCCGGAAACCGATGTCAATAGAAAAATTTCAGAAGCCGGAATTCCCATTGCAATAAGTATTGATCACCTGGAAACTTCTCCTTTAGCAAGGGCCAACTGGATAAAATTTGTGGCCGCTTTTTTTGAGAAAGGAGAACTGGCAGATTCAATTGTAAATGAGATAGAAAAAAAATATACTGACCTCAAAGCAATGGCAAACCCGCTATCTTCTGCAAAATCTGCACCTAAACCAAAAGTGCTGACCGAAATAAAACTGAACGACACCTGGTTTGTACCGGGCGGTAAAAGTTTTATGGCAGAACTTTTAAATGATGCAGGAGCAGATTATATTTGGAGAGACAACGAAAAAACAGGGAGCCTTACATTGAGCTACGAAGAAGTTTACCTGAAAGCGCTTGAAGCAGATTACTGGCTCAATTTAAGCAACTGGAACAGTTTAAAAGATTGCAATGCGCAGGATGAACGGAATATAAATTTTAAAGCTTTTAAAAATAAAAATCTCTATAACAACAATGCAATACTGAATAAAGAAGGCGGCAACGCTTATTGGGAAACAGGGCTCATCTCTCCCGATGAAATTCTTGCCGATCTGATAAAAATTTTTCATCCTGACTTGCTTCCGGAACATAAATTAAAATATTACAAGAAACTGAATTGACTCCGCGGAAAAAATATTATGTAGAATTTATTCTGCTAATCCTTATACTGATTGTATTATTTGTTCAATCATTATGCTCAGGAACGGCCGATATTGGTTTTTTTAAAGTGCTGAATGTTTTAAGAAACAACGAAAGCAATAATGCTTACATACAAATAGTTTTTGAACATCGTTTTCCGAAAGCAATTGCCGCGGTGCTTTGCGGTGTTTCACTTTCAGTTTGTGGTTTAATGATGCAAACCCTTTTCAGAAACCCGCTGGCCGGACCTGATGTTTTAGGTATTAACAGCGGCTCAAGTTTGTTTGTTGCTTTTTTTATTACCGGTTCATCTGCTTTGGGAATGGGAACCCAATCCATTCTTTATAACGGAGGCCTGACTTTTTTTGCTGCGGCCGGATCATTGCTCACTTTACTTCTGATCCTGGCAATTTCTCTGAGAATAAAAAACAACATTACACTTTTACTTACCGGAATTATGCTTGGATATATTTACGGAGCACTGCAAAGTATGTTCGAGTATTTTGCCAATCCGGTGCAACTTAAATCATTTGTATTGTGGGGAATGGGAAGTATAAGTAATGTAACGCTTGATCATTTAAAAGTTTTTGTACCTGTTTGTCTTATAGGATTTATACTTTCACTGTTATTGGTTAAACCACTTAATCTTTTTTTGCTGGGAGATAATTACGCAAAAACATCGGGCCTTAACATAAAAGCAACAAAATGGAAGATCATTATTCTTACCGGTGTGCTATCAGGAATTTCAACGGCGTTTTGCGGCCCCATTGCATTTATTGGTCTTGCAGTACCACACCTGGCAAGAATAATTTTTAAAACAAACAACCACAAAATTATTCTGCCTGCAAGCGCGTTAATAGGTGCAATCACTTTACTATTTTGCGACATTGCCGGAAATTTAGCTCCCGGAAATTTATTCATTCCAATTAACGTTACTACTTCACTTATAGGGGCACCCATTGTGATCTGGTTATTATTCAAAAATAAAAATCTCAGCGCCTGAACAACCAAAATTCCATATTAAAATTAGAGAACCTTAATATTGGTTACACCAAAGAAAAACCTTTGTTTCATAACCTTTCTTTTTCTTTTGAAAGCGGGTTGACCGGAATTATTGGAGTGAATGGAATAGGAAAATCTACTTTACTCAAAACAATTGCGGGCTTGCAAGATCCTTTATCAGGAAAAATTTTTATCAATGAAAAAGATTGTGCAGCAATAAGTAATCACGAACGGGCTACTTATTTTTCTGTGGTACTTACGGAAAAAATAACTGATGCGTATTTTTCTGTTTTTGATATTGTGGCAAGCGGCAGAAGTCCTTACACAGGTTTTTTAGGAGAGATTGAAAAGGAAGATCTTTTAATAATTGAAAGCAATCTTGAAAAATGCGGGATAAGCCATCTCAGAGAAAAAAAATGCAGCGAGATCAGCGATGGCGAAAGGCAAAAATGTATGATAGCAAGGGCACTTACACAAGCAACTCCGGTAATGTTGCTCGACGAACCAAGTTCTTATCTTGATTTTAAGGCGCGTTTCGAAATTATGGAATTACTGAACAGAATTGCTGCTGAAGAAAACAAAACAATTATTTTTTCATCGCATGATATTGAAATGGTTTTTAAAACTGCAAAAAACTGCCTTGTCATTCTGAATGCCGAAACAGTTATTTTACAAAGTTGCAAAGAACTGGTTGCTTCGGAAATACCGCAAAAACTGCTCGAGGGAAGTAACCTGATCTTTAATAAAGATTCACTTTCAATTTCTTTTAAAAAATAAGAATGGAGAACGCATTTATAAACTGGAGCGGAGGAAAAGATTGTACGCTGGCTTTACACCATGTACTTGCCGAAGGAAAATTTAAAGTATCATCTC
>JACMLS010000635.1 GCA_014379485.1 Bacteroidia bacterium
GCATGACCTAAAATTAATGGCCCCCACGAACAACAATAATCAATAAACTCATTTCCATCCGCATCCCAAATATGAGAACCTTTACCTTTCTTTATAAACAGCGGGGTTCCTCCCACACTTTTAAAGGCACGTACAGGGCTGTTTACACCGCCCGGAAAAAATGATTGCGCTTTTTTAAATAATTCTTCTGACCTTGTTTTTTTCATGGTGCAAAGATGGTAAATTTTTTTTGTGGGGAAGCAATGGAGTGTATGACAAATGTGCAACCCTAACTCATATGTAATTAAGATAAAAATCCATTTTGGGCTAAAGCCCGATTTTGTTTTCTTCGCAAACCCTCCGGCTAAAGACCGGAGGGTTTGCGAAGAATTTAATGACAACGCCACACTGCCTTCAACCTTACGTAGTAAGTAAATGGATAATGTGCAGATTTGTCATACACCCGCAATGGACTTCGTTTGTGGTTGCAAATTCGGAATACTGTTAAGTTAAGAAATTCATTAACCCTGTGGTCTTTAGCCACAGGGTAAAAAATGAAAAGGTAAATCGGGCTTTAGCCCAAAATTCGTGTTTGATTTAATGAAATTGCACTTTGAACATCCGATGACACAGCTTAAAAACTAATCGTTGAGATCTGCGTTTTCATTTTGTTTTCGGGTCTTACTATAAAACCTGTAAATACAAAAACTTAAAATGAAAAGAACAGCCCAGCTAATGATCAATGCGTTTAAACTCCAGGCCCAGGCATCTGTAAAACCGCTTACAGTTAAATTAAAAGGAAAGAGAAATTTTACACCCCATTCGCCGGTGTGAGTTGGAATGTCAATTAAAATATGCGACAAGTAAGCGATGATAAGAAAGTTCGATTGCTTTGATAATTTAATTATGGGAATTATTACCAGTAAAAGAAAAAAAATACTGTGCGGAACGTTCCATAAAGTGTCTAAAAAAGGATGGGTTCCTCTGAAACCAGTCCAGTCTTCGGGCTGCGGCCAATTGAAAGAGCGGTTTTTACTGTTGCCCACGGCCAGGTAATACGGCAACTGAAAAATGTCAGGCAAAAATGAAAAAAAAGAAGTTTTTAAGATCGTTTTTTTTGTCCTGTTTTTTTCAATCAGCCCAATTGCCACTCCAACCAATGCATGACTTGCAACATCCATTTTGCAAAGATAGGCTGTGGTATTTTGCCTCGCAATATTGCCTTGCTTTTAGAAATAAAAAAGATCAGGCGCCAGCCAGCCCCGTCTTAAAAAGGCTGTAAACATCTTTTCTTCTGTTCTTAAGATTTTTTACGCTCCCGTTGTTGTGCAGGTTTTTTAAAAGTTCAGGATCAAGGTCGGCAATAAGCGTCATTTCATTATTGGCAATGGTCTCTGCTTTAATTCCATCTGGAGGAAATGAATGATCTGAAGGGGTAAAAACAGCAGACTGTGCATAATGAATATCCATGTTTTTTACATTATACAGTTCGCCAACACTGCCCGCAATGGCAACATAACATTCGTTTTCAATTGCCCTTGCCTGTGCGCAACGTTGCACGCGTGTAAAACCATTTTGAGTATCTGTAAGAAATGGAACAAAAAGAATCTGCATACCATCTTCTGCAAGCAGTCTTGAAAGTTCAGGGAACTCCACGTCATAACAGATAAGTATTCCAATCTTTCCGCAATCAGTTTCAAAAGCTCTTATTTCGTTTCCCCCGCTTATTTCCCAATGTTCTGTTTCATTGGGCGTAATATGAATTTTGCGGTACATATCTGTGTTGCCGTTTCTGTGGCAAAGAAAGCCAACATTAAAAAGTTGCCCGCCTTCAGAAAAAGGCATGCTTCCGGTAATAATGTTGGTTTCAAATAAAACGGCAAGCTCACTAAATCTCTTCCTTATCGTTTCGGTATACTCTGCAAGTTTGCGAATGGCATGGTATTCATTCAGTTCATTAAAATTACCCATGAGGGGGCCGTTGAACAATTCAGGAAACAAAATAAAATCGGTTTCGAAACCGGAAAGTGATTTTATAAAAAATTCTGCACGGTTCAAAAGAGAATCAACATCGGCAAAATTTGTCATTTTCCATTGCACCAGCCCGATCCGGATAAGAGATTTTTTTTCTGTCATTTTATTTTGTGAATTAAAAATTAATCCGCTTTATAAATGCCTGCGTTTTTTCCAGGATAAAACAGTAAGATTAGTAAAAAAATGGCAGTATAATTTTCTCTTCCCCGATTAATTCTGTTCATTGATACATTTTTTACTTTGTGTTCTCATAAGCTTTTCCTTAACATTTTCGCTCTTTTTTAAAAGGCTTCAATATCTTATCTTTGAATTCTCAATTAAACAGTATCAAAATGAAAAAAATAAAACTTCCGCTTTTTATTGCATTTTGCTTTTCGGCAATTATTTCTTTTTCGCAACCCGGCCTTGCCTGGGATTCTGCCATGTACAATGGTTTTGGTGATGGCGAAAATGTCAGGTGCATGGCCAATGATGATTATGGCCAGATGTATGTGGGCACATACGGAGGAGGTTTAAACGGAGGAATTTATAAAACATACAATGCCCGCTACGGTTCTTTTTACCGCGAAACAGGTTTTGATGCAATGCGAGATGCCGGCGATGATGCAGTTGCCGCGCTTTATAATTACACTCCAGCGCAAAAAATGTTTGTGGGTTCAAACAATGTTACCAATGGGGGAATGTTATATAGTTTTGATCTTACAAATGGTTGGGTGAACATTCCGCGCCCTTCATTTTCTTTTCCCGTTATCGATTATCCTCAGATCTCAAAAATAGCCATGTTTAATCTTGGCGGTGCAGATACTTTGTACGTTTGCTGGGGCAGTATACAAGCCGGTCTTGAGATCTGGAAAACACCCGCGGCAAATCCGGGTTCAGTCTGGGTGCAGTCTTACGGCCTGGGTGGCGGCAGTAATGAAACTGTAAACGATCTGCTCTATTTTGCCGGAAGAATAAACGCGCAACTCAGCAATGGCAATATGTTTTATTCTTCAGACGGTGTAAACTGGTCAATTGATAATAACAGCTCGCTTGGTTTTGGTGATGCGAATAACATTGTAACAGGTATTGAAATTTTTAACGGAGAATTATATGCGGGCGCTACCAACATTACAACAGGTCTTCAGATCTGGAAAACTTCTGATCTTGTTACCTGGAACGCAACTGTTCTGGATGGTTTTACAAACGGTAGCAACCTGTACCAGTTCGCAGATATTTTTTCGCACGCCGGAAAATTGTGGGTTTCTACTGTAGCAGATTGTTTTACAACGTACAATTTTGCAGTTCAAAATCCATCTGGTAGCCCGCAACCAATGGGCGGATGTATGGGGCCGCTTATTTATAGTTCTGCAGACGGTACAACTTTTACTAAAGAAAGCTTTAACGCTCTTGGTAATCTCTCTAATTCTGGCAATTGGTATTTTGGCGCTTTCAATAATAAAACACTTTGCTATGGCTACAACATGTCATGGACAAGTAGTATTTATACAAAATGTATTCCACCGGTTGCAAGTTTTGTTTCGCCTTCAGATACTACCTGCGTTGGTAGTGTTGTAAATATTGGCAGCACATCTTTTAATAACGATAGTCTTGAGTGGTTTGTAAACGGTTTTCCTTACACCTTCAGCAGCAATATGTCATTTAATGCGCTTGTATTATCATCAAACACCATAAAATTATTTGCTTACAATGGTGGCTGTGTAGATTCTACGCCCGTTTTTAATCTTGAAGTAATGCCTGCGATTACTATTGATTCAATAATTCCGCAAGCACCTGTTTCAGTTTGTTCAGGTTCACAGGTTACTCCAACGCTTTATTTTTCATCACCTCCAGCTGCATCCTTCAGCATTACCTGGATCAGCTCGGTTGATACACTCTACGGACAATCTCCAATAGCAAATGTTATTACTGATTTGAGTTATGTTATTACCGTTAGCAACTCACACGGTTGTTCGGCCACCTCGGGTTATTACATTACTGCTTTACCTCCTGCAAATTTGGGCGGAACAATTACTTACAGCGGAGGTGCTGTAAACAATGCCGAAGTTTTTGTAATAAAGATCGGCGCATCTTCTGCGCAGTACGATACAGTTGCCACAACATTTACAAACGCAGCAGGAGTTTATAATTTTAACTCGCTTGTACCCGGAAATTATATTTTACGTGTAGAGCCTGATACAAGCGTTTATCAAAACACACTGAACACTTATTACGGAAATGAATATTTGTGGGATTCTGCAACTGTATATTCTCATTATTGCGACAGTAATATTACACAGGCAAACATTGCGCTCATTGAATATACTCCGCCCATTGGGCCCGGAAGTATAAACGGTGTGGTTTATGAAGGAGTTGGGTTTGGACAAAAATTAATTCCGGGTCCTGTTGTAATGACAAATGTAATTCCGGGCGTACCTGTTAAGATCGGCAAAAATCCGGGCGGTGCAATAGTTGCTGTTACAATAACCGGAACTCCAAACGGAGATTATCATTTTAATAATCTTCCGTATGATAGTTATAAAATTTACACAGACATTCCTGGTTATCCTATGGATTCATCTTATGCGGTAACCCTGAGCGCCGGTACAGATAGTTTGGTTAACCTTGATTATTTTGTGGATTCAAATTCTGTTTATATAGATCTTGCTTCGGGCATTCATAATGCAACGCCGGCTTTAATGAATAATCTTGTACTGTTTCCAAATCCTGCAAAAGGTTTTGCAAGCATCAATTTTTATTCTGATGCTGATGTAAACGTTTCTGTAAAAATGATGGATGTAAGCGGAAGAGAAGTGTATCAGAAAAATTTCGGAACATTGAAGAGTGGCAACAAAAAACTGAATCTTGATTTTTCAGCAAGCCCTCTTGCTCCCGGAATTTATTTTGTGCAGCTCAATGCCGGGAATAAAAATTATACCGGAAAACTGGTGGTAGAATAAA
>JACMLS010000636.1 GCA_014379485.1 Bacteroidia bacterium
AACAGAACTTTTTTGCCTGCTACCAAAGACGATCCCAACCGGTTTGAAGAAAGTTTTAACGGCGTTCCGCTTACAAGCGCAAAAACATCTTTGCGTTATAAAAAAATCGGTGAGATAGGATTGTCTTACATGGGAGGCGTTTACAATAAATTTGAAGACGATGGATTGATACTGGATATTAAAAGAAGGGTGGATGTACTTGCAATAGATTTCAATACTACCATTCCAAAAATTAAAACAAATATTACAACAGAATTTGCCTGGACATTTGTTGATGTTCCGGGTTCCTACACACAGCAGTTTGGCAACAAGCAGTACGGCGGTTTTATTGATATTGTGCAACCTCTTATTAAAAAGAAAATGTTTGGTTTTGAGAAAGCAAGTTTTAATGCCGCTCTCAGGCTGGAGTATGTTGACTGGAATGTTGGAACGTTTAATGAAACCGGCGGAAAAATTTACGACGAAGTATTTTCAATAGTTCCAGCTATAAGCTTTCGTACTTCTGCCCAAACTGTAATTCGTTTCAACTATCGTTACCAATGGAAAAAAGATCTTTTAGGGAACCCGGCAGCGCAAACGGGCGCTATTCAATTCGGCATCAGCAGCTATTTTTAAAAAGTGAAGAGTAATAAAAATTTCAACTATTACTTTATTCTAAGGCGCACAACATCCGTCACCTTCACTATTTTTCATTTTAGATAACAGATCGTAAGCACCCTTTACCACAATATCAGATTCTTTATCAACTTCTGTAATGAAAATAATTTCTGTAAAATTCATTTCAGAAACGCCTGTTTTAATTTCTACCATTTCAAAACCATAATCTTTCGGCTTCTCTTCCTTGCATTCTTTATCGGTACAAAAGTCACCTTCCGTTGCAACGAATATGTATTTTTTTCCTTCAAAATCAATGATCGCTTCATTTGGCAAGGTATACACCTCGCTACTGTTTGTTTCAACTAAAGCCTTCAAATACATGCCGGGTATAAGTTGATTATCTTCTTCATCCAAATGGCAATGCACACGCACTGTTCTGTCTTTATCAATTTCTCTTCCTATAAGGTGTATGGTTGCATGGCGTTCTTTCTCTTCATTGGCCAGGGTAAATCTTACTTTCTGACCAATTTTTAATTTAGGAACATCTTTTTCGAACACGGTTAACTCTGCATGCAAATGTTCTGTATCTACGATCTGAAACATAACATCGTTGGGATTTACATAAGAACCTATGTTTACATTTACGTGTGTAACATAACCGTTTATAGGTGACGGAATTGAAATAAATTGCTGTATTTTTTCTGCGGATAAATTTTCTGCATTGATGCCGATTAAATTTAATTTAGATTTTAAACCGCTGTATCTTGCCTGCATTCCAAAATACTGGGCTTTGGCCTGCTGCAAAACTTTCGAAGAATTTACATTTTCTTTTGCCAGTTCCTGCTGGCGTTTATACTCTGCTTCTAAATATTCTAACTGGCTTTTACTTTCAAGAAAGTCTTGTTGCAACTGAATATAATCAGGATGCTGCATTACTGCGATAGTTTGTCCTTTTGTAACTTTCATACCTTGCAGTAACTCAGTATTTTTTACAAAACCACCAAGGGGCGCAGAAATGCTTACTAAGTTCTGCGGTGGCACATCTAACATTCCGTTTACTTTTATTGTTCCGCTCAATGCTTTCAATTCCAAACTGCCCACTTCAATTCCTGCAATTTTAAACTGCTCTTTTGTTAGACCCACTTTTGCAGATAAACTATCTTCTTTATGTTCATCTTCTTTTTTCACTTCTTCGGGTTTATTTCCGC
>JACMLS010000637.1 GCA_014379485.1 Bacteroidia bacterium
GCAACACATTACACCATTAACGATTCGGCAGTTATTAAACTTATGATGACCGTTAATTTTTTCTTCGAAGACAAGTGTCTTAAAAAAATGGCAGCAGACGTGGAGGTGTTTTTAAATACTATGACGGCAACAGACTTCAGTGATCCGTTCTATAATAAAGGACTTGCAGAGATCATGGGTAAAGAAAAAGCAGACAAAGCAGTATCAGAACTTCAGGTAAACGGAAAATTCAAAAGATTTCCGGATGAACTTGAGAAATGTTTTTTCTTTACTGATGTAAATCTGCATTACGATGGTACCTTAAAATCCTTCATCAGTTCAGGCAGTATTGGTATGGGTAATATTTTAAAAACAGAGATCAATCGTTACGTTCCGGGCGTTATTAAAATAGATAAACTTAAAGCAGGCGGAGACCGTATTACCATTTACATTGAACTCGATGGAAATACCTGGTATTATTTTGAATACTTTAAAGGAACCATGAAAACGGTTTCTAGTAATAAGGAATACAATGCCATTATTAATGATATGAAATCTAAAAACCGGAAAGAAGATGTAAAAGATGGTCCTTCCTTTCAATTCGCTCCGGCTAACGAATCAATAAAAAGGAACTTTGTAACCAAATTCTATAAGAAGTAGGAAAAAATCAAACAAGTTGGGCCTTCTTGTTTTAAGATAGTATAAGTTGAGATGCTAAGGCTTTCCCCTCATTTGAAGCTTTTTGGGGGACTTTAACACCTAATTGTTAAAATCTAAAGGCTCTAAATGTTAAAAGGGGTGTTGAATATTTAAGTATTTCTTTACATTTGCTTTAATGATTGATTACTTACAGGTCATCTTAATTTGCGCCGCCTACTTTATTGGTTCAATTCCAACTGCAGTTTGGCTCGGAAAGGCTGTTGCAGGTATTGATGTGCGGGAGCATGGAAGCGGAAATGCGGGCGCAACCAACACTATCAGGGTTCTGGGCCTAAAAGTTGGCATTCCGGTTCTTGTTATTGATGTTTTAAAAGGTTGGGTTGCAGTAAAACTGTCTTTACTTTCAGATTTTGTTCCCGGCGGCGACGCTTTCGTAAATTTTAAGATCGCTTTGGCTGTTGCGGCTATTGTGGGGCATATTTTCCCGATTTTTGTTGGTTTCAGGGGCGGAAAAGGCGTTGCCACTTTGCTGGGCGCTGTTATTGCCATAGTGCCTTTAGCTGCTGCCATTGCAGTTGTTATTTTTATTTTGGTATTGTTTAGCAGCAAATACGTTTCTCTTTCGTCTATGATGGCGGGCATCAGTTTTCCTTTTTCTGTCATCTTTCTTTTAAAATCACAAACACCTTCGCTCATTATTTTCTCAATTTTTGTGGCGGTTCTGCTGGTACTCACACACAAAAAGAACATACAGCGCCTGCTTAAAAAACAGGAAGCACGTTTTGATCCTTTCAAAGCAAAAAGTGCAAAGTAGTTTGTTTCTCGCTTAGTCGCAAAGGCGCTAAGAATCTTTATTTTTTCTTGATTTAGTTTTCAATTATTAAAGTACTATATCATTCTTTGTAAAATTTTGCTTTCATTTGCTTTAGTTTTCAAATTGCAATATGATAAAATTCGGTTTACTTGGTTATCCTTTAGGACATAGTTTTTCTCAAAAATATTTTACAGAAAAATTTCAGAAATTAAATCTCACTGATCATGTTTTTGATTTGTTTTCTTTTCAGGAAATTAATGCTTTTAAAGAGCAATTGAAAAACGAAAATGAGTTAAAGGGTTTTTCAGTTACCATTCCTCATAAAGAAAATATAATTTCTTTGCTTGATGAATTGCATGAAACTGCAAAAAAGATAGGCGCGGTAAACTGCGTAAAAATTGAAACCATAAATGGAAAAAAGTTTTTGAAAGGTTATAATACAGATGCTTTCGGATTTCAGCAATCTGTGAAACCCTTTTTAGAACCTCAGCATGACCGGGCTTTAATTCTTGGAACCGGTGGAGCTTCTAAAGCCGTGCATTACGTTTTAAAAAATATAGGAATAGATGTTTGGTTTGTAACACGTAACAAAAAGAATTTTAACTCTTCGACAGAGCTATGGACAGGCGAGGAAAATTATTTTAATTACGAAGACCTTAATGAGCATGTTTTAAAAGCCTTTAATCTTATTGTCAACACAAGTCCTGTCGGAATGTTTCCCGATTCAACTTCCTTTCCAAACATTCCTTATCAA
>JACMLS010000638.1 GCA_014379485.1 Bacteroidia bacterium
GGTTCATTGCCACACCACGGTTACGTGGGCGACGACCTAACCAACGACGTCTTCCTGCTTTTCCATGCACCTCAAGATTGTGATCTGGATTTGAAACCGCACCGATGGAAGCCATACAAGTAACGAGGATCATCCTAACTTCACCAGAAGGCATTTTTAATACAGCATATTTACCTTCGCGGGCAGTAAGCTGGCAAAATGTTCCGGCACTTCTTGAAATTGAACCGCCTTGTCCTGGTCTCAATTCAATGTTATGTACTATTGTTCCTAAAGGAATTTCAGATAAAGGCAATGCGTTTCCGATTTCCGGAGCAGCATCTTTTCCTGACATGATAGCTTGTCCAACTACCAAACCTTGCGGAGCAATGATGTAACGTTTTTCTCCGTCTTTGTAGAATACCAATGCAATTCTGCAAGAGCGGTTCGGATCGTACTCAATTGTTTTAACGGTTCCGGCAATACCTGCTTTATCACGTTTAAAATCAATGATACGATAAGCTTTTTTATGACCGCCTCCTAAGTAGCGCATGGTCATCTTTCCGGTGTTATTTCGGCCCCCGGAGCGTCCAGTAGGTGCAATCAGACTTTTCTCAGGTTTCCCTGCGGTAAGTTCTGAGAAGTCGCTTACTAATTTAAAGCGTTGCCCTGGTGTAAGTGGCCTTAGTTTCTTTAATCCCATTTTTTCTTAACTTATATGCTTGCGTAAAAATCAATAACATCACCTTTCTTAAGGGTTACGGTTGCTTTTTTACTTCTGTTCACAATTCCTATTGCAAGTCCGCGTGTAGTGTTGCGCATTTTAATTTTTCCTATATAACGGGAAGTATTAACCTGGCTAACTGTTACACCATACGTTTTTTCTATGGCTTGCTTAATTTCAATTTTATTTGCCTTTTCATTCACAATAAAACCATAGCGGCCCATTTTCTCAGCCTGCTCTGCCATTTTTTCTGTGATGATCGGTTTAATCAGAATTTCCATTTTCTTTTAGCTTAAAAGGGTTTCAATTTTCTTTAATGAACTTTCTGCCAATACAAGCACTCCTGCATTTAATATATCGTATGTGTTTAAATCAGAAGCTGTTACCACTTTTGTGCCGGCTAAATTTCGGGAGGACAAATATACATTTTTGTTTGAATCGCCCAACACTAAAAGTGTCTTTTTACCAGTAAGGTTAAGGTTCTTCAATAACTCAACGTAATTTTTTGTTTTTGGAGACTCTAATGTCCAGTCTTCTAAAACGGTAATGTTGTTTTCTTTTGCTTTATAAGAAAGAGCAGAAATTCTTGCAAGTCTCTTTACTTTCTTATTCAGACGGAAAGAATAATCGCGCGGACGAGGTCCGAAAGCACGACCACCACCTATGAATAGAGGAGATTTCATTGAACCTGCGCGGGCTCCACCAGTACCTTTTTGTCTTTTCAACTTTTTGGTTGTGCGGTGAATTTCTGCACGTTCTTTAGATTTATGAGTACCCTGGCGCTGATTTGCAAGGTATTGTTTAATATCAAGGTAAATGGCGTGGTCATTGGGCTCAGCCGCAAAAACACCGTCATGAAGATCCGCTTTTTTGGATGTCTTCTTACCGCTTATGTTATATATCTCGAGTTCCATGATTTATTTCTCAATTAAGATGTAAGAACCGGTAGCGCCTGCAACAGAACCTTTTATTACTAAAAGATTTTTTTCTGGCATTACTTTTACGATTTCAATATTTTGCATTTTAACACGGTTTCCGCCCATGCGGCCACCCATTCTCATTCCTTTCATTACACGGGAAGGATCTGAAGATGCTCCAACAGAACCTGGTGCTCTTGAACGATCATGTTGTCCGTGTGTGGTTCCTCCTACTCCTGAAAATCCGTGACGTTTTACAACGCCCTGAAATCCGCGGCCTTTTGAGGTTCCGATTACACTTACCAATTCACCTTCTGCAAAGTGTTCAACAGTTACAGTGTCTCCTAAGTTTTTAGCTTCGTTAAATTGAAATTCAACTAACTTTCTTTTTGGAGCAGCCTGAGCTTTCGCGAAATGACCTTTCATTGCTGAAGATACATGCTTTTCTTTTTTATCATCAAAGGCAAGCTGTACTGCGTCATATCCGTCTTTCTCTTTGGTTTTTACTTGCGTAACCACGCAAGGACCCGCTTCGATAATTGTGCATGGAATATATTTTCCATTGGCCCCGAAGAAGCTAGTCATTCCTAATTTTTTACCAATTAATCCAGACATTTTGTTTTACGATTTATTTATTTTTATTAATTATTAAATTTATTTCTAAACTAACTACACTTTAATCTCTACTTCCACACCGCTCGGAAGTTCGAGTTTCATCAAAGCATCAACAGTTTTAGATGTTGAGCTATAGATATCAAGCAAACGCTTGTATGAGCACAATTGAAACTGCTCGCGCGCTTTTTTGTTTACGTGGGGTGAACGCAATACTGTAAAAATTCTTTTGTGTGTAGGAAGTGGAATTGGTCCGCTTACAACCGCACCGGTCATTTTTACTGTTTTTACGATTTTTTCAGCTGATTTGTCAACCAAATTGTAATCGTAGCTTTTCAATTTAATTCTGATCTTCTGGCTCATTTTACTTTATTAATCTTATTAAAAAAATAAGGTTTGAAATTCACAAGAGTGGTTTCAAACCTTCCTATTATACTTTTGCTTTTGCTCCTTTTGCTTTTGCTATTACTTCCTGTGCAATTCCTGCCGGTGCTTCTGCGTAATGCGAAAACTCCATGGTAGAAGTTGCACGGCCTGATGTAAGTGTACGAAGTTGTGTTACGTATCCGAACATTTCACCTAGCGGAACTTTAGCTTTAATTACCTGCGCTTTTCCTTTACTGTCCATTCCTTCAATTTGTCCGCGACGGCGATTTAAATCTCCTACTACATCTCCCATGTTTTGCTCTGGTGTAAGAACTTCCACTTTCATGATTGGTTCTAATAACACTGGCTTACATTTTGGCAAGGCTTCGCGGTAAGCTGTACGTGCACAAATTTCAAATGATAAAGAATCTGAATCGACAGCGTGGTAAGAACCATCCATCAATACAACTTTTAAGTTTTGTAATTCATAACCTGCGAGCACACCGTTTGCCAATGATGCTTTAAATCCTTTTTCAACAGATGGAATAAACTCACGTGGAATATTACCACCTGAAATTTCATTCACAAATTGTA
>JACMLS010000639.1 GCA_014379485.1 Bacteroidia bacterium
CAACAAAATTTTTCCATCCTCATAATTTTTTATTTCTATCAGTAAGCTATCGCGAAAAACAGCAGACGAAGAAACAATTGCCGGAACTCTCCATATTTCCTGAAAATCTTTATTCACTCCGGGAACTGTTTCAAAACTATTCTCCCAATGTTCTTTTGGATTTGCAGTAAAACTCATTTCCAGTTTATCTCCCTGCATTATTCTTTCATAAGATACTTTTGCCCATTTTAAATTTTGCCCGCCCAGGCTCACATTCTTCAATCCGCAAGCATTGTAATTTCTTGTCTCGGGATTTTTTACAGTCATCACAAATTGTTTTCCGTTCTCCAGATTAATTGTCACCTTATCAAAAGCAGGATAACCAATATCAAAAAAACCGGAACCCGGACATACCTGGTAAAATCCCATTGAACTTAAAACATACCATGCACTCATTTGTCCGCAATCTTCATTACCACTCAATCCGTCAGGCCCGGGTTTGTACATTTCATTCAGAATTTTTTTTACCAGCGCCTGCGTTTTATAAGGGCGATCAATGTAATTATACAAATAGGCCATATGGTGCGATGGTTCATTACCATGCGCGTACTGGCCAATGAGTCCGGTAATATCTGCCTGCTCTCTTCCTGTGGTTTTAGAATCTTCGCTGAACAAAAGATCTAATTTCTTTTCGAAAGCTTCGTTGCCACCCATTGCTTTTATCAACCCGTTTACATCTTGGGGAACAAAAAAAGAATACTGCCATGAATTTCCTTCGGTAAAATAATTATTCACTTCTTTAGGATCAAACGGACTAAGCCATCCGCCGTTTTTGCGGGGACGCATAAAATCTGTTTCGGGGTCCAGCATATTTTTCCAGCTTTGAGAACGGCGCATGTAATAAACGTAATCATCTTTTTTATTCAGTAATTCAGCAACCTTCGCAATACACCAGTCATCATAAGCATACTCTAATGTTTTTGAAACAGATTCATGTTCATCTTCTGCCGCTAAATATCCCTGGTTTGCGTACGCTGGTAAGCCAAGATGATTCCATGTTGCAGATTTTTTCATTGCTTCGAGCGCAAGTTTCACATCAAAATTCCTTATGCCTTTTGTCATTGCATCGGCAATTACACTTGCAGAATGATAGCCTATCATACAATCGGTTTCATTAGATGCAAGTTCCCAAACAGGCAATCTGCCGCCTTGCTGATATTGCAATAAAAAAGTTTTTATAAAATCAGAAGTTCTCTTTCTGTCAATAATCGTAAAAAGCGGGTGCTCTCCCCTGAAAGTATCCCACAAAGAAAAAACAGAATAATAATTATGCCCTTCTGCTGTATGCACAAGATTATCTCTTCCCCTGTATTTTCCATCCACATCGTTTGTAATGTTAGGCTGTATCATACAATGATAAAGCTCAGTATAAAATATTTTTTTTCTAGTTTCAAATTTCTGAATGCTGTCATCAGTGCCTTCAACAATTATTTTTCCAAGCTCTTTCTCCCATTCTGCTTTTGCATCTGTTTTTGTTTTTTCAAAATCCCAGCCGGTAATTTCTTTTTCAAGGTTTTGTTTTGCGCCTTCCTCACTTACAAAAGAAATACCCACCTTAACCAAAATCTTCTGATTTGTTTTTGTGTTGAAGCTCAACAAAACTCCGGTTTCTCTTCCTTTAAAGTTCGGATCTTTTTTAATGAAATACATCCTCGCATCCTGCACAATGAACTCCTCAGAAAATTCTGCGTAAAAAAAACAATACTGGTCTTTTGCCCAGGCTTCGCTTCTCCGCATTCCGCTGATATGTTTTTTATCAATCACATTCATTTCAGACAACAAATTTTTATCGCGGTGGTTCATATCAATTACCACATAAGCGC
>JACMLS010000640.1 GCA_014379485.1 Bacteroidia bacterium
AAAAGTTTTTCTTTATCTAAAAAACAATTGTGCATTTATAATTTATAATTATTTTAAAAATGGAATTAGTAAAACCCGCCTTCGGCTTAGTCTTCTGGATGCTGTTATTCTTCGGCATCATCTTTTTTATACTTAAAAACCAATCAGAAAGAAAAAGCCTGTGCAGAATTACAACTGGCTATTGATGCCGGCTGTACAATTTCTGATGACCTGAAAAAAACTTTTTGTAAATAATAATAGATGAAAAAAATAATTTTTGCCTTGTGTTTGTTTGCTTCCTTTTTCGCGAAAAGTCAGGTTGGTACTTTTACAATTTCTATTACAAAAGGAGCTTCTGCCTGCGAAAAGGGTTGGGCAAAACTTATCATTTCAGGCGGCTCAGTTGTTTCAAATACTGTAAACTGGAGCAATGGCCTTGTCGGGAATTACCAGAATACTTTAGATAGCGGGCTTTATTCTGTAACAGTTGCTGACAGTTTGGGAAATGATACAGTTGTTCAGATTTATATAGAAGCAAAGGAATGTCCGATTCATGTTTCGGCAAGTTTTACTCCTAATGGAGACGGCACGCATGATACCTGGGGTGCAAGCAACACCAAGTATCACGAAGGAGAATATATCATTCAGGTTTTTAACCGATGGGGGCAAAAAGTTTTTGAAGCAAAAAACGAATTTGAACCCTGGGACGGCAGATCGTTTGGCTCTCCTGTTCCTGACGGTACATATTACTACATTATAGAATACACCGATTCTAATTTCGGTGAAAAAAAGGCGCACGGAACTGTAACCATTCTCAGATAAAAAATAAAATGAAGTTTTTAAATAAATATACTCTTATCCTTCTTTTTTTCTCCGGAAATTTTTTTCTTTCCTACTCACAGCAATTGCCGCAATACGCTCAATTTACTTTAAACAATCTTTCAGTGAATCCGGCCTACGGAGGCTCACATCTTGGCCTTGAATTTTGGGCAGGCAGAAGAAACCAGTGGATAGGTTTTGATCTTGCCCCTGTGCAAACTTATGTAAGCGGTTCCTATGCGTTCAGAAAGAATTTTAATTATAAGGCTGTGCATTGCGTAGGCGCTTATGTTGAGCAGGATAAAGCGGGTTTATTTATAAACAAATCTGCTCATGTTTTTTACAGTATTAATTTAAAGGTTTCAAAAGCATTTAAAATTTCTTTTGGATTGTTTGCCGGTTACCGCTCTGTCGGAATTGCAAGTAATATATTGGACGTGAATGATCCGGCGCTCACGTATACAAAGCCGGTTATTGCACTTTATCCTGATTTTGTGCCGGGTTACAGAATTTATTCTAAAAAAATGTTTTTCGATATTTCTGTAAGGAATCTTTACAAAAATAAACTAAAACAAGGCTCTCAAAGCATAGGCAAGAATTCTAAATTGGTTGCGCAGCCCACTATTATTTTTGGTTACAGGTTTCATTCGCCTACCAATGATTTTGTGTTTACACCTGCAATAAAACTTCAGAGCGCAGTTACACAACCACCGCTGGTTGACCTGAATTTTATTGCTTACTACAAAAGAAGAATTGGTTTGGGAATTACTTACCGGCCAAATAGTTCTGCAGCGGTAATGTTGCAATTGCGCGTCAGAAGCAATATTATGCTTGGCTTTGCTTATGAATATCCTATAGGCAGATTGCGTTACGCGCAGCCAAATACATTGGAAGTGATGATGGGTTTTAGCCCCGTTATGGGAACAGATACAGAATCTCCGCGCTCAAATAACGTGGCTGCTTGCCCTGCGTTTGATTACTGAGAGAAACACATTCCTTTTGCCACAGATTTTACGGATTACCACAGATTATGGCACGCAGATTTTCTTCTTTTAATCTGCGAAAAAAATCTGCGCAAATCAGTGAAATCCGTGGCATAAACAGTTTACTTGAGAACAGAACCCTTTGCAGCGTACCAAGGATGAATTTCAACAATCAGTCTGCCTGAAATTACTGCCGGATCCAATTCAGTTAATTTTTTTACTTCTTCTATCGTAGCAACATTGTAAACACAAATGCCGCGAATGTCTCCTTTGTCCATAAAAGGCCCTGCAAGATCAGTTTTCCCTTCGTTATACATTTTTGTAAGATGCGCCAAATGTCCTTCCTGAATTTTTGCGACGGTAACAGAGTCTTGTGTTCTGTTGGGGCCACTTTTTAAAAATACCATAAAGTATTGTTTCATTTCAAAATCACCAACGCCTTTTGCCTTTTTTACAGCGGTTTTTTTTGTGGCGGGGGTTTTTTTTGTTTGGGCAGAAACAGAAAATGCAATTGCTGAAACAAAAAGTATAAAAAATATTTTTTTCATAGTTATTAATTTTTGAAGCAAACTTTCTTTTTGAAATATAATAAAAAAAGTCATTTCTTCTTCTTCACCGTTTCATTCAGCGTTTTATAAAGATCTTCCTGCTCAGGTTTAAACGGAGAAGAATGGCGCAGTGGTTCGCAAGGCTTTAAAGTTTCAAAACAATCTTTGGGTAGTTGTTGATACAATTTTGTTCCGGCAGTTTTCCAACTGATCATTTCATCGCTTACGTCTTTTATAATTTTTGCGGGGTTGCCGACAACTACTTTTCTGTCGGGAATGATCATATCTGCAGGTACAAAAGATAATGCTCCGATTATACATTCGTCTCCCACAATTACATTATCCATCAAAACAGAATTCATGCCCACCAAAACATTTTTGCCTATGGTTGCGCCGTGTATAATTGCGCCGTGACCAATGTGCGCACCTTCTTTCAATAAAACTTTTACTCCGGGAAACATGTGAATTGTACAATTCTCCTGCACATTACAACCGTCTTCAATTACAATTTCGCCCCAGTCGCCACGTATTGCTGCACCGGGCCCAATGTAAACATCTGCACCAATTGTAACATTTCCGGTTACAGTAGCATTCGGATGTACGAAAGCACTTTTATGTACAACGGGTCTGTGTCCTTTAAACTCAAAAATATTTGCCATAAGATCTATTAGCCCGCAATTTACTTTTTAATAAAATGAAAGCGCTGCCCGCCAACATGCGGATTAAAAACTAATCTGTAAGTGCTTGTTTTTTAACTGTTTATTTTTAATGAGAAAAGTTTTTTCCACTTTATTTTTTTGAAAATCGACTTAAAATGTATATGTTTGCACCCCTTTTAAAAAAAGAATTAACTCTTTAATAATTAGACTTTTAAGATATGAATGATTACGTGATTTATTTGGTGCCCGCACTCGGAATTCTCGGGCTACTTGTAATGGCAATAAAATCTGCCTGGGTTAGTAAACAAGATGCAGGAGATAAAAACATGCAGGAACTGGCCGGTTATATTGCAGACGGCGCAATGGCCTTTTTAAAAGCAGAGTGGAAAGTACTCAGCATTTTTGTGGTTTTTGCCGCGGCTTTACTGGCTTATTCAGGAACAATACACGAAATAAATAAAGTTCCGATTCACTCAAGCTGGATCATTTGTATTGCCTTTATTATAGGTGCAGTTTTTTCTGCAACGGCCGGTTATATTGGAATGAAAGTGGCTACCAAAGCAAACGTTCGTACAACGCAGGCAGCACGTACACGTTTGCGTACTATCCGAAAATCATTTGGTTGGAACCTCGTGAAGGGACTTAGTGTATTACTTTCGAATTTTGATGAAGAATCTCTAAGAGTTACTTTAGA
>JACMLS010000065.1 GCA_014379485.1 Bacteroidia bacterium
GATTTTTTTAGAATTCACCGCTCTTATATTGTACGCCTTGACAAAATCAGGTCTATAGAAGACAATAATGTTTTTATATTGGATAAGAGTTTACCCGTAAGCCGTGCCAATAAAGAAACTTTACTTAAGAAATTACACCTTACTAAGTAGTTCGGTTTACTCATTATTTTGACTTTTTTCGGATTCAGGCCATTTTTACCAAATAAATTTAAAGGTGATTTAGAATCTAAAATGAAAGTCGTTAAATTATTTTTCGCTTTTTTATTTTGCAACACTATTTCTGCGCAGGTAACTTGTACGGCAAGCTTTTGTTTTACAGCGTATCTGGATTCCGTTAATAATAAAGTATGTGTTACGCTTCAAAATTTGTCAGTAAGCAATGATAGTATAAGTTCATTTACCTGGGTAGGAAGTTGTGGCTATTCTGGAGTAGGTTGGAATCCCGCACCTTTTTGCTATACAAGTTCATTATGTAATCCTTTTATTGTAACAATTCAAATTCAAACATTAACAGGTTGTAACAGTTCATTCAGTGACACTATATTAATAGGGCAAACATGCGGAACAACCACAGGAATTGAAAAGTTTATTTCATTTGACCTGAAAGTTTTCCCGAATCCTTTCAATAGTACCCTGACTTTTCAATCAGAGCTGGAAGAATTTAAAGAATTAATTATTTATGATTTTACCGGGAAGATAATAGACCGAAAAAAAATTTCAGGGAAAAGTTTTGTCTATGAAAACCCCTTATTGGAAAAAGGAATACTTTTTTTTGAAATATCCGATAAACAGAATACTATAAAAAGGGGCAAATTGATTTTTGAATAATTCAAAAAATTA
Organism: Bacteroidia bacterium; assembly: GCA_014379485.1. Taxonomy (GTDB): domain Bacteria; phylum Bacteroidota; class Bacteroidia; order B-17B0; family Aurantibacillaceae; genus AM-1111. The sequence goes on from JACMLS010000065.1 coordinate 841, forward strand.
CACCTTGCTAAATAAGCCTGAACGAAGTTTTAAAAACACTTCTTTTCTATTTAACGCCATTGGGTTTTCGCTGTAAAAACTAATGGCGTTTTTGTTTTGGTCTGTTCCTGAAACTTCGTAGCAAGAGCCGCAAAAAAGATCTGCCTGCGGAGAAAATTTTAATTGTGCGTTTTTTTCGTCGGACGTTACAAGATATTCTGGCCTTAGAATTTTCAAACCCGAATCGAAATTTTTCACTTTAAATGCTTTACCGAACAAACGCGCTATCTCCATGTTTTTGGGATAGTAATACACCTCATCCGGAGCTCCTTGCTGTACAATTTTTCCTTCTTTAAGAATAAGAATGCGGTCAGAAAATTTTAAAGTTTCTTCTGCCTGGTGTGTAACCATTATTACAGAAGATTTTTTCTTTTTTGCTTCTTTGCGAATATAGGTCATCAGGCCGTCTTTTAAAGCGGGGTCCAGATTACTGAAAGGTTCGTCCAACAAAAGCAATTGAGGAAATTCTGCAAGGGCACGGGCAATAGAAACACGTTGCCTCTGCCCGCTCGATAATTCTTTAGCTTTTTTATTTTCGAAAGGCTTTAATTGCAAAAGATTTAAAAGTTCGCGGCTGCGTTTTTGTTTGTACAGATCTGCGTAGCCCGAAAGCTTATCTGTAATGTTTTCTGTTACGGTATGATTATCGAGCACATAAAAATCCTGGCTCACCAACCCCATTCCACTATGACCGGGAACAAGGTTATGCGAGGGGCCTTTCATTTCTTCTTCATTAAA
>JACMLS010000641.1 GCA_014379485.1 Bacteroidia bacterium
AGCTTAAGGGGCCACTGGGTTTTGTTTTTTTTGAACGTATATTTGTGCAGATATATTTTCTATTTCCCGGACTATGAAAAATAAAAATCGCCTTCATTTCAACATACTTTTAATTTTATTTTTCTTTTTCGGAAATCATTTAATTTTTTCGCAGGAGATAAAAGATATTTCTGATACGTGCAGTGCCGGATTTCGCGGGCTTTCTGTTGTAAACGATTCGCTGATCTGGCTGGGTGGTACTAAAGGAACTGTTGGAATATCAAACAACGGCGGAAAAAAATGGAAGTGGATAAAAGTAAAAAACCACACTACGCTCGATTTCAGAAGTATTTATGGTTTTGATGAGAAACGCGCTGTCATTGCAAACGCAGGTTTTCCGGCCACCATTTTAATAACGGATGACGGAGGAGAAAACTGGAAACAGGTGTACAGAAGTTTTGACAGTTCTATGTTTTTTGATGGAATGGATTTCTGGGATAATGAACACGGAATTATTTTCGGAGATCCGGTTAAAGGAAAAATGTTCGTGGCAGAAACAAAAGACGGAGGTAAAACCTGGAAAGAAATTCCTAATGAAAAAAGACCTTTGTTAGAAACCGGTGAAGCCTCTTTTGCTGCCAGCGGAACAACCATAAGAACTTTTCCTAAAAGCAAAATTATTATTGCAAGTGGCGGAAAAATTTCTCGCCTCTGGTATTCAGAAAATTTTGGCACTGACTGGACATATTTTAAAACTCCCATCATGCAAGGGTCTGCTTCAACAGGAATTTTTTCTTTTGCGGTATCCGGTAAAAAAATAATTATTGTGGGAGGTGATTATACTTCAGACTCATTAAAAAAAGATAATAATTTTATTGGAACCTTTCCGGGAAAAAAATTCAGTGCTCCAAAAGTTTCAACGCAAGGATATTATTCCTGCGTAGAATTAGTTTCCAAAACTTCTGTTTACGCAACTGGGCCACTCGGCACAGAAGTTAGTTTGGACTCTGGAAATACATGGAAAGTCATTGATAAAACTTCGTATAACTGTGTAAGAAAAGCGCGCAATGGAAATGCAATTTATTTTTGCGGAGCGAAAGGTAAATTGGGAAAATTGATTTTGAAACAGAAAAGTTAGGCATTTAAAGGTTCCCAAAATTCACTTAATTCTACATGTTTTGCATGGCTATGCTGAAAACAGTGTTCTATTAACATAACTTTATGAAAATCTTTTTTCTTTAGCTGCTTCTCAAGAAAATCGTAATTAAATTTACAAATATCTACTCTTAATTTTTCATGGTTTGTGCTGTATTCTGTTGGGTTTGAATTAAGAAGTTTTTCAAACGCATGGAGCAGTTGAATGGCGTAAGTAATTTCCACATCAGGCGATCCTGTTCTGAGAGAAAAAATAGTAGTAAGATCTTTAACCTGGTACTGCTTCATTTCAGGATGTTCCCACGTAAGAAGCTTCTCTGGTTTTATTTTGAAATGAGAACAGAGGTATTTTACCACTTTTTCGGGCGCGAGGTGGGTGCTGAAATATTTTTTAAGGCCTTGCTGCCCGCCCCAGCGGCTTCTGTCCAACGACAAATCAATTTGCCGTAAATAAGCATACAAAAACAACGATATCTGGTATTTATTTTTAGGTGCTTTCATTTATCTGAGATTTATTTCAGATTTTAAATTTAATAAAAACTTCAGCAACTCTTTTAATCCAGATGTTTAAATACTACAACAACAGTTTATTTCATAACCGTTAAACGGAT
>JACMLS010000066.1 GCA_014379485.1 Bacteroidia bacterium
CATCAATATACCCAACAAGTTTATAAGAGAATCCATCAGCAGGCTCGTCGTTGTAATAGGTATTTCCTTCCGAAAAAATTTTTCCTTCTACTTTGTTTCCTTCCTGCTTCAGTTCAAGGTTAATCATTACAGAAACTCCTTCGTGTACACTGGAGGCGTAATTGGAATAATGTCCGTTAAAATCTAAATCCATAAAACTTTATCAATTTATCTTCTTCCATTTATGGCCCAGCATTTTTATTTCTTTAAGATTGTTGTATTTTGTTGCAACATTAAAAGAGAACCAGCCATTACTTTTATCTGTGCGAAGGCCTTTACGTAAAATAATCTCAAAATTAAACATATCGCCCAGCGATGCGCTTTTAAAAGTTGTTTCTGCAGGTACCCATCCGTAGTCTTCAAGAAATATTTCTGCGTGGTTGTGGTTGTCGGTTCCTGCGCTGCCGGTATCTGTTTTTAAAACCATAACACCATTTAAACGCGAAGGAATTTTGGCTGCTCTGCACATGGCTACAACAAGCGAAGCATATTCCGTGCAATCTCCTTTCCCATTTTGCAAAGCATACAAAGCGCCTTTGCTTTCAGCTCCAAACCTGTGAAATGTAATGTTGTTTTTTACATAATCAAATATCGCTTTTGACTTTTCCAGTTCTGTGGTTTTGCCCGAGATAATTTCAGCTGTCTTTTTTACAATTTCGGGATGATCGCACTCATAGAGCGTTCCTGATTTAAGATATAATTCTTTTTCTTCAGCCCCCAGTGTTTCTTTTTCTTCAGCGCCCAGTGTTGGTTTTTTTACAGTTTCCAGCACGTTCATATCCTTAAGCTGTATCTCCCATTCCAGTTTAATGATCTGCTCTTCGCCCGGCTTTAAATTAAGCTCAAAGATCATTTGTTGCATTCCGTTGGCAAAGGTTTTACGCTCTTTTGGCTGAGTGCTGTAAGTTGCTTTGAGCACCTGAGCGTTTTGAACGGATACAACATCCGGAATATTTACTTTGATCTTAAAAGCAGCAGTCGGTGAAGTATTTTTTACCGAATAACTTCTCTCAAGCAAAAATTTTTGCGGGGGCTTGTTTTTTTTATTTACAAAAAATGATGCTGTTACAAGCAGCGCGCTAAGCAGTATGAAGAATAGTTTTATACGAAACATAAGCTTTGAAATTAGTAAACCAAAGTTAAAATAATTTGAGATCTTCCGTATTAAAAAATCACAACTGAATTCCAATAACTGTCACGTCGTCCACCTGTTCAAGCTTACCTTTCCAGTTATTGAATTTGTCCGCAAGCAATTCCGCCTGCTGCGCCATTGCCAATTCTTTGTTTTCAAGAATAGTTTCTTTAAACTGTTTTTGTTTTAATTTTTTTCCTTTGGGCCCGCCAAACTGATCTGCATAACCATCTGTAAACAAATAAATACTTGTTCCGGGCGAAACTTCAAGAGTGTGCGTGGTAAACGGAATCGGATTTTCGGTTTTTCCAATGGGTTGTTTGTCCGCTTTCAGTTCAATTAAGATTCCTTTTTCAATATACAAAAGAGCGTTGTTGGCACCAGCCCACGAAAGGGTAATTGCATTATTTATTCTCTTGATGGCTGCAAGAGAAATATCCATTCCGTCTTTTACTTCACTTGTACTTTTAGAAAAAGTTTCAAGAACAAGCTCTCTTGTTTTATCAAGGATTTTTCCGGGAACGGTAATTCCGAATTCTTTTACAGCCCTATTGAGTGCGTTGGAGCAGACAACTGAAACCATAGCTCCGGGAACACCATGACCGGTGGAGTCTGCCGCTGCAATCAATACTACGTCATTCATTGTTTCCATCCAGAAAAAATCTCCGGCAACTATATCCTTTGGCTTAAACAAAACAAAATTCTGTGGAAAAAAGCTGTCGATTAAATGCTGTGGCGGCAGAATTGCATCTTGTAACCGTTTTGCGTAATTTATACTGTCTGTTATTTCCTTGTTCTTTTCATCTACAACTAATTTTTGCAATTCAACTTCGTGCTTTTGCTTTTCTATAATGGATTTTTGTTTTTGTGTTATTCTGAAACGATTAAACATAAAAACTGCAAATACAAACACAAGAGCAAGGCCCCCGTATAAAGCAAAGCGCTGCGTCTTTTCCTGTTTTAGTTGTGCGTTTTTTGCGCTTACTTCGGCATCAATAATTTTTTTTTCTTCCATAGCTTTTATACTGTCTGCAGCCACTTTCTTTTCGTAATCGTAAGAAAGTTGCTGTTTAAAACTTGCTTTTTTATTTTCAATGCTGGTCAATGTGTCGCGCATCTGTATGTACAGTGTAAACATTTTCAATTCGTTCTTTACATCACCGGTTTCCCTGTAGATCATGCGCATCAGGTCTGCAGATTCTTTTATGTTTTTTGGATAATTAAGCTCTTCTGTAAGTTTAAATGCTTTGTTTCCAAAATCAATTGCTTTTTGCCGCTGCCCAAGTTTAAGGTATGACCTGCCAAGATTTACGTAGCAGGTGCTTATTCCCGATTTGTCACCTGTTTTTTCATAACACACCTGCGATTTCAAATAATATTCAAGTGCTTTCACATAATTATTCTGGTCAGAAAACAAAATCCCAATGTTGTTGTAAATATTTGCAATTGTTGAATTATTACCTGTATTTTCAATCATGGCCAGCGCTTTTTCATAACTTGTTTGAGCTGCCGCATAATCCTTTTTGTCGCGGTACAAGCCAGCAATCAATACAAGGGTTTTTGCCTGCCCCTGTTTATCTCCAATCTCAAGCGACAATTTTGAAGAGCGTTCATAATATTCCAGTGCTTTGTTCACATCACCCAGCGTTTTATGCGCCAGACCAATACCGTTGA
>JACMLS010000642.1 GCA_014379485.1 Bacteroidia bacterium
GCCCGGCACTTGTGGTATCAAAAAGTCTTGCATTGGCAGAAGAAGCAGGAATGAGTTCTTTCCAGGCCCTTCCATCTAAAATGGAAAGTGCAGCTTTGAAATTTTCATTTTTTCTGTTTACTGTTGGAATATAATTTGCATAGTATCCACCTAAAGCGGGTGTTACACCTGAACCATTAGTACCACCAAAACCATTTGACCCTGCAGGTAAACCTTTCCAGGTAATATCTATTCCAAGTGAAGTGAGGCGTTTACTAAATACTTCTTTGCTTCCTATATAAAAAGAAGAAGTAAGAATAGGCTGATTTCCAAAAGGCAAAAATGGTTTTGATTCATCAAGCGTAGATGAATCGTTTTGTACTATAATGTTTTTTAAACTATCTACATCAACAGAAACAGCGGCAGAAACAATTACAAGGCCTTTTAGTTTTTCGTACACATAAGGCGTTACCGGATTATTTGTATCGAGCAGAATTTTTACAACCGGTGCTGTGGTAATATAAGGTTCTAAGAGTACTTCCTGATTGTAAGGAACAATTGCTTCCTGAGATTCTGTAAGTGTACGGTTTATTACGATCCGTATTCCTGCTTCAACAGTAGTTGAATCGATTGGAGTTTTTGCTGTACTTACTAAAGGCTCTATCCATTTTTTTTCTCCGCTGAAATAAACTTTAAAAGCATCTTTTACATCGGCAGTAGTAAGGCCTAGTAAATTAGTACAGGTAAGTGTAATGGTTATGCTTCTGTTTCCTTCGCCTAATAAAAGAGAAGGTGAGGCAATTGCAAAACCAAGTTGTGCCTGTGGCCTGTCGGCAAGCGGAGAGTTGAAAGGTGCTAAAGGATCTGCAATGTTTCCGAATGTGCGCCACTTGGGTTCTTCTGCTTCAATTTTTTTACCAATACCATCTTCTGAATTGGCAATGGGTGAACCGTAAAGGCGTTTGTCGTTATTTTTATTGTAGTACAATGCTTTGAACTCAACGGCTTGCGCTGTGTTCACTACAATATCACTTTCTGTTTTATAAACAAGATCAACACCGGTTGCATCTTTACCGGCTTTTAGTTCAGTATCTTTTTTTACAAGATGTTCTGCAACTTGTTTTGCAAGTTCAAAAATTGCATATACCTGATCTGGCACAGCAGCTTTTTCTGTAATGCGCAAAACGTCTCTGTAATAAAAATCGAGGTGGCGTTTTGTAATGGTATTTATATCATCCTGTGCAAATTTAAAGATCTGCAAAAACGATGCGAACAAGGCAATGTGTGGTTTTGTATTACCGCCTTCATCCAAACTGTTCTGCATTAACTGCGACCAGTCTCCATCGGGCAAATTATCAAAACTATAATATTTTATAAGTTGAGAAAACTGGGAAACAAAGTTTGACAGTTGCTCAAAATCGCGCTCGTCAACCGAAACATAATCCGGAAGTAAAGCCGCAATAAGCCTTTGCTGCTGGCTGGTGCCATCGCGCTGTAAGGGGTTTTTATTTTCGCAAACTTCGCTCATCATCCAAGATTTGTTCCCTGTGTAAAGTAGAAAGGGAAAACTACGTTAGACCTTGTGTTAGTTGAAATAATTGTAAAATTTACTGTCATCACCACTCTCCCGTTCAAATAATCTTCTTCGTAATCAATTCCCTCCAATTTTACACGTGGTTCATTGGTAAGAATTGCGTTTTTAACCTGATCGGTAATGAGTGTGCTGAATGTTGTGTCAAGCGATTCAAAAACATCTTTATCTAAATTGCATCCATAAGCGGGTTGCATAACGCGCTCGCCCAATGAAGTGGAAAGCAAAATGATCAGACTGTTTTTTATATCGGCTTCTGCTTCTGCTATAAACACGTCAAAACCACCTTTGGTAAATGAAACCGGAAAGTCCCATCCGCGCCCTAAAAATGCTCTGCTGCTATCTACAAAATTTTCTGCCATAATTTTTTTTTTCTTAACCTATCATTACTGTTGGTTCTCCTACTGCAACAGATGCGCCGCAACCACACACATCACCTGCACGCAAGGCAGGCTTACCGCCAATCATCACCTTTGTGCTTCCCATTGGAAAAGGTGTTGATACCGGATGCGGTGTATTTGCAGGTATTGAACATACATGGTTATCTGTTGCAACGGCTGCAGGCTTTCCTTTTATGAGCACGGTACTTATTCCGGGACCTATTACAGTTCCGCCGTGTGTTGTTGTATCTCCTACTCTTGCTGCTGCCGGCATTTTTATTTTTTAATTCAGTTTTAAAATTTGTCCTTTAATTGTTGTTGAACCACTTGATGAAATTTCTGCAGTTGTTTTTCCTTCGCCCTTCAATCCTTTTTTAGCAGCCATTTCAATATTCAGTGCTTCCATTTTTATATCTCCTTTAGGAGCTTTCAGTTCAATGTGTTTGGCGCTTGTAATTACAATGCCATCTTTATTCATTTCAATTTTATTTTCATTCTTATCAATAATAGCAATGTTCGGATCTTCTGTGTCTGTAAGAATTATCCTGTTACCATCTTTGCCTTTATTGGTTTGTATGGTAATGCTTTTTTTATCCTCATCAAATTCAATTTTAAAATTTTCGCTGATGTAAAATCCTTTTATGTTTTTAAAATCGTCTTCGGTTGCACCAACAGGTGGTTCTCCTGCTGCATTTACTTTGCTGTGCAGGCAACCAAGAATTACAGGCTGGCGCGGATCATCATCTAAAAAACCAAGTATTACTTCATCATCTTTTCTTGGACGGAAAAATATTCCTCTTTTCTCTCCGGCATCGGGCATCAGTATTTTTGCCCACACACCATCGCTTGAATCTTTTACCAGCGGAATTTTTACTTTAACCAACAAATTATCATTGTCTTCATCTTCAGGATTCGGATCAATTACCTGACCAATTGTGAGTCCTTTCATTGCAGGCAACAAACCTGCCGCCGGACGATCAATAATATCAGGATATTTTTCAGAAAACCATTCTTCAGAAAAACCAAATTGTATTTCTGTAAACCAGGTACTCTCGCCACTCATCTGGTGCATAATACCTGAGACAAAAACCTGTCCGTTAAAGCGGGGCGAAAATTTTTCAAGCTTTATAATATCACCAAGTTTTATATTGCTAAAACCGTTAACTTTTACAGTACCTCTTATTTTTGAAAGTGCAGCTCTGAATTTTTTTGAATTGGAAAGTGCTTTCTGTTCTTTTGTAGAAAGTGTTCCTGAATGCTGCATAATAAAATCATCAAGCCCAATTACATCAGCGAGTTCTGTAGAAGAAAGATTTCCGTCATCTGTTGCAGGGTTAATTGTTGAGCTATCTTTAAGCAAAGCGCGTGTAGTAGGATCCCAGCTTTGAGTTGTAATTTTTTTATATTCATCGCGCGCATCAATTTCCATATCAAATTCGTAAACATTATCTCCGAACCTGATATTTGCTGCAGCTGTCCCTGTAAGATCTGGTTGTTTCACCTCTACAATTCCGTCATTTATATAAACAATACGTCCGCTTGCTTCTGCACGTGAAACCATAAAATCCCAGTCGGTAGAAAAATACTGAACCATTTGAATAAATTCCTCTTCTCCTTCAATATCGCCAACCTTTGGTGTCAGACCGGAGTATTTTGCAAGAATGTCTCCGATAATAGTTTTATCATTCTTTTTTGAATAGTAAGCATTTTTTCTTCCCACAGTCATTTTAACCGCAGCATCTTTTATATCAACAACGAGTTGTGTAACACTTTCATTTTTTAATTTTATAGATTGTGCAATGATAATTCCTTCAAAAACCTTTTTAGAAGCAGGAATCCCATCCTGATATCCCATTTCAATCACAATCTTTTTTCCGGGAATAAAAAATGATGAGGCGCTGCCTTCAAATTTTTGCGCAGCAACATCTCCGTCTCTTACCAATAGCTGAGCAACAGGAATTTTATTTACAGATTTACGTACAACCAAAGAAGCAATGGCAAATTTATCTGGCAGTATTCCGCCATCAACAGTTACTTTAAAAGAAGCAACACCAGATTTTCCTGCTTTTGGTATAAGTGTACTTGCACCCATATTAAGTTGTTTGTACTATTGGTGGAAACACTAATTGCATTCCCGGTTTTAATTTTCTGTAATTATCTAAATGGTTAACACGAGCTATCTCTAAATACAGTGCCGCATTACCATATGTTGCCTCACAGAGATTTGGTAAAGTGTCTCCATCAACAACAGTAATTGATTTTGTTAGATCAGCAGATTGAGGGCCGACTTCCTCTACGGCTTTTTTATGTGAAAGTCTCTCTTCAACTGTTACCGCTATTTTTGCCCTGAGTGGTCTTCCATCGCGATCAAAAAAGTTATAAGTAACTACAGCAGACTTAACTATACCTTTCATTAAAAAAGTACCCCACACTACAACTATATTAAATGGCTCGTGAAGCGGTCCCTGAATATCCATTGCAAGGGTAAGAAAAGCTTTTACCTGTACGTCTACAAGATTTACACCTGGCGGAATTATGCTTCCAAAATTACTTGGCGATGCACCGGTTCCGTCAAAATTTAAATCCATAGTTAAAGTACGCGGCCTTACTGAAAGAAATTTCTTTGATTTATCACCATACAAAGGCAATTTGGTTGCATCGTAACAAGATCCATGCGTTACATTAAAAGTTGAAGGATTATATTGCAAAGGAAATGGAATTGGAATAATTGCACCCGATTCTAACTGGGTGTAAAAAGCCAATTTCATTTTACCTAATAAACCTGCTGCAAAAGCCATAACTTATCTTTCTTTTTCGTTTTTCAACATATCACTAACCATATCAACAGCGTCCTGAGTCATCTTTACTGCTGCTTTGTTGTCTCCGCAAC
>JACMLS010000643.1 GCA_014379485.1 Bacteroidia bacterium
AAGCGCTTATGCAGGAAAATAAATTGCAGGCGCTTTCCATTACAAATAGCCGTTATTTAACGATCGGACTTATTGCACTGCTTGTGCTGGCGTTAGGCTTAGGTTTTTTTATTGGCAGGCAAAACAAAATAAAAACTCAGCAAGCTGTATCACAATTCGAGCAAAAATTGCTGCGCACACAAATGAATCCGCATTTTATTTTTAACTCGCTGGCAAGTATGGAAAGTTTTATTTACGACCATCAGCCAAAAGAAGCGGGCGTATACCTTTCCAATTTTTCAAAGCTCATGCGTCTTATTCTTGAAAACTCCGCATCAGAGAACATTACCCTCGAAAAAGAAATTGAAATACTTAATTATTATCTTTCTCTTCAGAAATTGCGTTTAGATGATAACCTCACGTATTCAATTGAAATGGGAGAAGGAATGCATCCGGAACAAATAGAACTGCCGCCCATGCTCACGCAACCTTTTATAGAGAACGCAATAGAACACGGTTTCAGAGGAGGTAAACAGCGCGGCGATATTAAAATTAGTTTTAATTTAAGCGGAACTAATTTAGAAGTGCAGGTCATTGATAACGGAATTGGAATTGAACAGGCCCAGCAACAAAAAGAATTGTACAAGACACATAAATCCATGTCAATGCAAATTACAATGGAGCGCCTGGAGTTTTTAAATAAAACAAAAAAGAAAAAACTTTCTTTTACTGTTACTGATCTGGCAAAAGAACCAGGGGGAAAGACCGGTACAAAAATTATTTTTTCAATTCCGTTATAGATCATGCAAGCAACCAAAATAATAATAGTTGATGATGAAAAAAGAATAAGAAGCTCTTTAGCAAGTGTTTTAAAATTGCATTGCCCGCAGGTTACAGTTATTGCAGAAGCAGAAAATGTATCAACTGCAATTGCCGCAATTAAAACAAATCAACCTGATATTGTATTGCTGGATATTAAAATGCCCGATGGCACCGGTTTTGATCTTTTAAAGCAACTGATGCCTTTTAATTTTAAAGTAATTTTTATTACTGCTTTTGATCAGTACGCAATACAGGCATTTAAATTCAGCGCAATGGATTATTTATTAAAACCTGTTATTCCCGCCGAATTAGTTGTTGCACTGCAAAGAGCGCAACAGCAAATAAGCGCTGAGAATCAGGATGCAAAATTAAACACCTTCATCAGTAATATGAACCTGATGAACCGCGAGCCAAAAAGAATTGTACTAAACAGCCACGATAAAATGAATGTGGTAAGTATAAACGAAGTAGTGCGTTGTGAGGCAGACAGAAATTACACTGTTTTTAGTTTAATAAATAAAAAAACAATTCTCGTTTCTCGTCCCTTAAAAGAATTTGATGATATGCTCAGCCCCTTCGGTTTTTTTCGTTGCCACCATTCTCACCTCGTTAATTTATCGTTCATAGACCGCCTCGAAAAACGCGATGGCGGAATACTGATCATGAAAGATGGTTCAGAAGTGCTTGTTTCAGCAAGAAAAAATGCTGAATTGGTTGCGGCTCTCAGTCGCATTTAACAGTTCATTTTTCAAAATCAGGACATTTGTTAAAAATACAATTCGAATAAGCTCTACGCTTGTACAAAATTAGCATGCAACTGTACATTTACTTATTTATTAAGAAAGAGAAGCCTTACATTTGCAAGCTACTACCAGTTTCATTAAGAATTAATTAAACCTGTTTTAAAATGACAAAAAAAATCCTGAAAAATGTTTTACTCGTTGCAGCAACGCTTACGCTATTTTCGTTTGGTTTTGCCATACCAGAAGGTTGGTTTCCTGCCGGCAGCCTTCCTGCCAGTTATGATATGGGCGTTGAAAAAGCAAGCGGGCAGGATGGCAAAAACGCAGCAACAATAAAATCTACAAAGAAAAAAATAGAGGGTTTCGGAACCCTTATGCAAAATTGTTTGCCAGATAAATTCATTGGTAAAAGAGTGCGTTTAAGTGGCTACATGAAATCTAAGGATGTGGAGAGCTGGGCAGGTTTTTGGATGCGGGTTGACCAGGAAGGTACACAACATTCATTATCGTTTGATAATATGCATGACAGAGCTATTAAAGGAACTACTGAATGGAAAAAATACGAAATCGTTTTAGACGTCCCTGCAAAAGCATCTAATATCGCTTACGGTGCCCTGCTTAATGGTACCGGACAGATCTGGTTTGATAAATTAAATTTTGAAGTAGTAGACAGTTACCTGCCAACAACAGGTAAAGGCTTAAGCAACGCTGTGATAAATAAAGAACCGGTGAATTTGGATTTTGAAGAAGGTAAATAATAATTTTTTGAATTGAATTTTAATTACTGAAATAGAAACTTACATCAAAAAAATGAAAAAGAATTTTCTTTTAATTGCAATTGTTCTTACAGGCGTAATAACAAATGCGCAAGATTGTTTTTGGCTGAAAGGCTTCACAACACCATCAGGAACACATTATGAGCAGGGAACCAGTGTTGCAACAGATGCACAGGGCAATGTGTATGTAACGGGAGATTTCAACGGCCCTTCTATTACTATTGGAACTACAACATTGACGAATGCCTTTTCCAGTAATTTCGGCGGAATTTTTGTTGTAAAATACAATGCGGCCGGCACTGTTTTGTGGGCAAAAGGTGCTGATGGAGCAATGAGCCATGGGATTGCTGTTGATAAAAACGGCAATGTGTTTATTACAGGCGGTTACAATCCTTCTATTACTTTTGGTTCTACTACTTTGAATAGTGTTGGCTACGGAGATATTTTTATTGCAAAGTATGATTCGCTTGGAAATGAGTTATGGGCAAAAAGCGCCGGCGGCATCAGTAACGAAGATTGGGCAATTAGTATTACAACAGATAATAGTGGTAATGCAATTATTACCGGAGAGTTTTACAGCTCTTCTATGACCATTGGAAGCACTGTTTTAAATAATAACGGCACCAGTGGCCCTGATTTTTTTATCGCAAAATATGATCTTGCTGGAAATGTTCTTTGGGCAAAAAGCGGTGGTGGAACAAATTACGATGCGGGTTATGATGTGGCCACAGATAAAAGCAACCATATTTATTTTACCGGAATTTATCAAAGCAGTTCAGTAAGTTTTGGCGCAACAACTATTACTAATGCCGGATCGGCCTCTGTTTTTGTAACTAAATATGATTCGGCCGGAAATGTTAACTGGGTAAAAAACCTTTACAACGGAGTTGGTATTATCAATTCAGGAGATTGCCAGCTTGCCTTAGATTCTCTTGCCAATGTGTATGTAACAGGTGAGATTGGCGAAAACACAATGGCATTAGGAACGTATACATTAAACAACAATCCGGTTGGCGATGTAAATATTTTTATTGCCAAATTTGATTCAAGCAGCAGCACCAATGCCGTGTGGGCTAACTGCGTTGGCTCGTCAGGTTATGAAGATTTCAGTATGGACGTAGATGTGGATGCAGGTGGTAACTCGTATATTACCGGATTTTTTAAAGGAGCCAACATTACTTTCGGAACCTCTGTACTTACAAATCCTAACCTTAGCAGCCCTATGTTTTACATTGGTAAGTATGATAAGAACGGTGTAGCGCAATGGGGAAAAACAAGAAACGGAAGCGGAATGGCTTTTGGCAGAGGAGTTGCAAACGGAATTGGCGACAATGTGTATTGCACCGGAAATTTTAATGGAGCAAGTTTGACTTTTGGAAATGCCAGCATAAACAATAATAGCAGTTCAGATTTTTTTGTATTTGACACTTATTCTTTTTCTACCGGAATTGTTTCTTCTTCTAACGTAAGTTGCAACGGAGGCAATAACGGAACCGCTGTTGTTTCTGCTTCAGGCGGAAATCCTCCCATCACTTTTTCATGGGGAACAACTCCGCCGCAAACAACGGCTGCGGCAACCGGACTTTATGCCGGAACTAATGTTGTAACAATTACAGAAGGTTACGGTTGTGTGCAAACGTATTCAGTTACACTAACTGAACCTGCGCCTGATGTTGTAAGTATCTGTTTGGTTACTGTAGATTCAAATTCACAACACAATATTATTATGTGGGATAAAACTCCGTTTACTGATGTAGATAGTTTTATTATTTACCGTGAGATCGCTACCAACAACTATCAGCCAATTGGTGCGGTTCACTTTGATTCGCTGAGTCAGTTCGTTGATACAACAGAAACTTTGTATTTTCCGAATACCGGAAACCCAAATGCAGGAACGTATCGCTACAAAATAAAAGCGCATACTACCTGCGGCGGTTATACAGCAATAAGTCCTTATC
>JACMLS010000644.1 GCA_014379485.1 Bacteroidia bacterium
AGAAATTGTGAAACTGATGCTGTTGCTTAAAATACAGGCACTCTCTTACGGAAAATCGGGCGTAACAATAGAAACAGTAGAACGCCTTGTGTATTTTTATAACAACAATATTTTTCCTGAAATTTTTCAGCAGGGTTCTTTAGGAGCTTCAGGAGACCTTGCGCCTTTAGCACATTTTTCTTTGCCGCTTATTGGTTTAGGAAATGTTTATTTTAATGGTGAGAAAAGAACTACAGCAGAAGTTTATAAGCAACTAAATCTTTCCGTCCATAAATTAAAATCAAAAGAAGGCCTTGCTTTGCTTAATGGAACGCAGTTTATGTCGGCTTACGGCGTTTGGTGTTGCTTGCAGGCAAAAGAAATTTCTTCTAATGCAGATATGATAAGTGCAATTTCTTTAGAAGGTTATGATGGAAGACAAGATCCTTTTAAAGAAGAGATTCATGCAATAAGACCACACGCCGGTCAGGTAGCTGTTGCAAAGAATATTTTGTCTCTTTTACAGGGAAGTGAACTGATAGCGTCTCACAAAAAAAATGTGCAGGACCCCTATTCTTTCCGTTGCATTCCGCAGGTGCATGGTGCAAGTAAAGATGTAATTGATTTTGTGTGTAACACTTTTGTAACAGAAATTAATTCTGTTACAGATAACCCAACCGTTTTTCCTGAGCACGATGAAATTATTTCGGGCGGAAATTTTCATGGGCAGCCTTTAGCTATTGGCCTGGATTTTCTTTGTGTTGCGCTTGCAGAACTGGCAAACATTTCTGAACGCAGAGTTTATTTACTTATCAGCGGGCAAAGAGATCTTCCTCCGTTCTTAAGTTCAAAGCCCGGGTTGAATTCCGGATTAATGATCACACAATACACGGCAGCAAGTATTGTAAGCCAGAACAAGCAATTGTGTACGCCCGCTTCTGTAGATTCTATTGTAAGCAGCAACGGGCAGGAAGATCATGTAAGTATGGGTGCCAACGCAGCCACAAAATGTTTTAAAGTAGTAGAAAATACAAAAAGCGTGCTGGCCATTGAATTACTAAATGCCTGTCAGGCGCTCGAATTCAGAAGGCCAAAAAAATCTTCTGCACCAATAGAAAAAGTGTTTGAGCGTTTCAGAAAAAATGTTTCTTTTATAAACGAAGATGTGCTGATGCATATTGAAATGAAAAAGTCAAGAGAATTTTTAAGCGAATTACAAATAAATTAAAATTATAAACATGAAAAAATCTATTGTAGCTATTATTGCAATTCTTGTTTGCAGTTCTGTTTTTGCGCAGGAGCCAGATTCTTCTATTATTGTTGGAGGGCTTAATGTGGACTTTGGGGTCTATGCAACCGAATCTTATGACAAAACCCTTCATACTACAGACGATGATGGCGCTGCGAGCAGGATTACAAGTATTTGGGGAGAATATATTATTAAAAGAAGATTGGGAGTGGGCTTAAAACTGGCGGGCGCTAATTATGTAACAACAAGAGATTCTTTCAGCAATACAATTCCAACAGCAAAAAGTTTTGATATTGGACTTACAGTAAATTATTACCTGGTAAGCCGTAAAAAATTCAGCTTGCCTATAGGAATTACTTTTGGAACAAGCTCATTTACTTACAGCAACAATTGGACAGATCATGGTACCGCAAAAGATAGAGGTACTTTTTTAAACATTGGAATTTATCCACGAATTTATTTTGGAAAGAAAAAGAAGTTTGGAATGAATTTTAAACTGGCTTTCGCAAGCTACGCGTACAATTCAATGGATTTTAAGTCTGACTTTTTTACTTTGAACGATGCACAGACCCTTAAAGGAAAAGGTGTGAACATTGGCTTCGGACTGCAATACCGGATAAAATAAAATTTCTTGAAATGAATTTGAACCCGTCTTTTTTAATAAGGACGGGTTTTTCTTTTGGAAATATTTTGTCCTCCTGAGCACGTCGAAGGGGGGCAAAAAAAACGCCACCTCGTGAGAGATGGCGCATCTTGGACGGGTGGTTTAGCGAGGGTTGGGCCCCCGCCTCTGTCGCAAGGTTTTAAATATGTTTAGTCTTTATCATGAAATGAAATCTGCTTTATATGAGATTTCTGCTTCGTGATTAATTATCCGTTATTTGTTTGAAAAATTTAACACTCCAAAATCGAGGCAAATCTATTAAAAAGAGTGTTAAATTTCAATTTAACGCATACGATTTATTTGCGCTTAATAGCCAAAAAAAACCGCTTCGTCGAATTTTTCAAAGAACCTTTCTTGTATTAATTGTATTAAGCCTCAACTTCAGTTACAATACTTGGGAAAATGCGCACATTTCCGTCGTCTTCTTTTCTGAACTGGTAAGTGTATTTGTAATGACTTTCCAATCCGCTCTTGTTCGGAAGACCATTGATCATCTGAATGTTTCTCTGTTTCGCAAAATTCAAAAGCTCTTTCAGGTAATGCGCAGAGATCTGTCCCACCTCATCAATAATACAATGAATTTTAAACTCAGAACTGCTTCTGTGACTTGATTCTTTAATGAATACGTTCAACAATGTAATGTAAATGATCGCTTTCACTAAAATGTCTGTTCCGGTAGAGCCAATGGAGTCAATTTTGTGCGTCCATCCGGTTTCATTCATTCCTTCTTTAATATTGAATTTTAATTCGAACAAATCCTGAAGACGAATTTCTTCCTGTTCCTGTTCTTTAATAGCGGTTCTTAAACTGTCTAAAAGTCTAACAGCTCTTGTATTTACTTCCCTGCTTTTTCCTCCTGTTGAAAAATCCGGATTGAACAAACCTTCGCCATAAAAAGCTCCGTGTTCTTCTTTAAACTCTTCTACTTTTTTAAGTAGTTTGTAAACTTTGTTGTCGCTTTCCTCTAATTTTATTTTTATGTATTCAATAAGTTTAGATTCTTCAAATTCTGCTTTCTTAAAATCTTCTGCAATCAATGTAATAATGTGCTCAATTTTACTTTTTTGCCCGCTCAGTTCTTTTACTTTGGTTGCTATAGAGTCGGTAACAAGACTGATCTGTGTTGCAGTTTCAGCAATAGAAAGATCAATTTTCTTTTCGTGCAAAAAGTTGGTAAGCATTTGAGCAAAACGTTCAAATTCAGATTGAGAAGCATCGTGCCTGATAATAAAGTTAAAGTGATTGTCTAACCTGAATTTACCGGCAAACTCAGTTACAAAACGCTGAAAAGTTCCATACTCTTCATGGAAATAAGAATCGTTTTTAAGTAATTGTGTACACAGATCTTCAATAGAATAATTTGTTTTTCGTGGTTCAGCTCTTTCAATTACTTCAATGTACTTATTAAAAACCGGCGTGTCTCTGAAATGTTTTGCAAAGTGATTGATACCGCTGTTGAATTTTGTTAATTCCTCATCTAATAATTTTTTCTCTTTGCGCAATTCCATTTGCTTAAGGTTGTGCTTGCGGCTTGCTTCTTCCAGTTCAGTACCCAGGTCATTACTCTGTTTTACAAATTCTTCTTTTTGCCTGATGTTCTCCGGAAGTTTATCAAAAAATTCACGTTTATCTTTCAGGTAATCATTTACCAATTGGCTGTATTGTTCAATTTCTTTAATGTCTGTGTTTAATTTTTTTATTTTTTTGTCGATCTCTTTGATCTGATTATTATCTACGCCTTTTTCTGTAAATGAACCTTCTTTTTCTTCGTTCATTTTATTTTCTTTCTCCTCAAAATCTTTCAGAATCTTTTCTCTTTCTTCTTCCAGCAACTTGATCTCGTTTTCCTGTCTTTCTTTCAGATCTTTCAATCTTCCATCAGCAAAACTTCTCAATTCATCAAACTGGTTGTTGAATTCTGTAAGCGTATTATTTTTCTTTTTCTGAAGTACAGCAAGTTCTTCCTCAACAAGATTCTGTCTTTGCTTGTTTGTTTTAATAGTTTCTTCCACTTCAGTACCTGCCTTCATTTTCCATTCTTCAAGCTCAGAAACTAATTTGTTTTCGCGTTTTTCTGCAAGTTCAATACTGTAACTTAAAACTTTTACGTCTTCTTTATATTCGCTGATCTGTTTTCCGTAACGGTCAGCCGCAATCATTTTTTCTTCGTTGTTTGCTACCTGAAACTGGTTCATCGAATCTTCCATTTCGCGAATAGCAGTTAAACGAATGTTTTTTTCGCTCTGGTATTCTTCAATGGATTTAGAATGGATTTCTACCGTCTCAAGATTTAAACTTACTCCGTAAAGAGAAAGTGAATTGGCAAGTTCTGCATGGTATTCAGGACTAAGATCTGAGCGGAAAAGAATTTCTTCGTTACAAACTTTACCAATAGTAAGGTGCCAGTCTTTTACGTTTTTTTCTAAAAATCCGTAAAACGCATCATGCTGAGAACTTAGTTTTCTTTCAATCTCTTTAATTTCCTCTTTCTTCTTTGCAATTTCGTTATTTACTTTTGAAAGTGTGTTGGATAAAGAAGTTTTAATTTTTGTTTCCGCATTTTCCCATTCTCTTTGCAAAGTCTGAATGAGGTTGTTTTTAATTGATTTTTCTGAACGGTTTTTTAATGCGGCAGAGTGAAGATCGGCCAGTTCTGCTTCCAGTTGACGGATCTCTACATCGTGAAAGCGCGTACTGCGAATTACTTTTTCTTCTGAGCGTAAACCGTTAAATTCAATTTGTTTGGATGTGTATTCAGAATTTATTTCAGCAATAATCTCATCACGTTTGGCACCAAGTTCAACCTCTTTCTTTGCGTTTTCATTTTTCAATAAAAGCGTACGCTCATTAAAATCGTTGAACGACTCAGAAATTTTACTATTTACTTTATTGCGGTACGATTCTCTTTCATTTCTCAATCCTTCCAATAAAGAAGAATATTTCATTTCAAGACTTTGCACGTTGCTCGTTAAAGACTCATATTCTTTGCGGGCCATGTTCAAATCTACCTGCAACTGTTCGCGCTGCTGGTGTTTAACAAGTGCTTCTTCAATATTTTTTCCCTGGTACTCTTTTAATTTTTTATTTGAATCGCGAATGGTACGGTCATAATAACCGATCTCTTCGCGGATCTCTTTTTGTTTTTCTTCTGTTCTTAATTTCTGATCGTTGTAAAGATTCTGAAGGTCTTCTAATTCTCTTTCTTTTTCTTTAGAGGCACCCAGCATAGCATCTTGTTTACTCTCGGCATATTTTAAATTATTGCCAAGTTTTTCTGCAAGTTCTGTTTGCTGTGCTTTAATTAATTTAACCTGGTCGAATTTTTTATCGATCAGCTCTATTAATTGCTGCGTTTCTTTTTTTATAAAAGTTTCAATGTCAGTATATTTTTCATGAAACTGTCTCAGCTGCCTTTCTACCTGATCAAGCTTAATAGAAGAATTTTCATTGGTTAGCGAGTTGGCAATAAAATCTTTTATAAAACGGCTGTCAATACTGCTCTTAGAACTTAAAAATACGTTTGTAATTGATTTAGGAATGTTCTGGTATTTTTCATTTCCTTTAAGGATGTGAAATTTGGTCAGGTTCTTATCTGTTTCTGTTCCGAAAATAACATTTCTGTATTTTTCAAAAGTGTCTATCTGGTTACTGAAATAAACGCCGCGTTTTTCAATTC
>JACMLS010000645.1 GCA_014379485.1 Bacteroidia bacterium
CAAGAGAAAATCCACCTGATTTACCTGCAACTACGTATTCTGTAGATCCAACTGAACCTGTACCACCAAATTGCTCAACAGTACCAGTTCTTTCTCCGTTAGAAGAAAGACCAAGGCCCCATCCAAATTCACCTGCAATAGAAATTTTGGCAAGAATAAAATATTCTGCACCAATAAATCCACGTACACCAAATCCAAATGTTTTGCTGGTTTTAACTTCAGTAACACGTCCACCATATATTGCATAAGTTGGATCTATGTTTGTACCGAAATCTGTAGAGTTACCAGTAGAAGCTGCACCTGAAGTTGTAGATAAAGCGTTTCCGTAAGTGTATTTTTCTTTACTTCCGCTTAACCAGAACATAAGATCAGCACCATAGTAACCTTGCAAACGTGTTTTACCACGACGCATTTCGTAACCTGCACCTAAACCAATGAAATTAGAAGAAGATTTCATTTCATCTTCTACCATTGCAGGAAGAGCCGGGAAAGTTGGGGCAGTACCACCAACAGTAGCAACTGAACCTACTGATTTGTTAGAAGTCATTCCGATTCTTAAAATTGCACGGTATGCAGTTTTTTCGTCTTTGAACATTTTACCAATAATAGTTTGGTTGGCGTTCAAATGATTCCAGGTTGGAGAAGAAGCTCCAGAACCTGATAGAAGTTGACCGGCATAATTAAGGAATGGAGATGCATCGATTCCAATTGACCAATCGCCTGCTTCCGGCAGGATAGGCTCACCTTTTTTTGAGGTAAGATCTTGTGCAAATGCTGAGGCAACGCCGAAGGCAAGTGCAATCGCAAGTGTTGTTTTTTTCATAGTTTTTTGTTTAGTTTAACATTTCTAATCTGCAAATTTATAAAGTTTTTACCGTTGCTAATTGACAATTCTCATACTTATTAACAGAATTTTGTTAATTCATTGAAATACTAGGATTTGTCGTTAAGCATGGGAACAAATTTAAATTTGCCAAGCTCGCATTTTTCAAATTCCGTGCCATTTTTTCTTGTCAGTAAATTCATGGTTTGTTCCACGCCCTCGCCAATTGGAATGATCATTCTTGCATTTTCTTTCATCTGCAATAAAAGATCTTTCGGAATATAAGGTGCTGCTGCAGTAACAATTATTTTGTCGAAGGGTGCATGAAAAGGCAGTCCTTTATATCCATCCCCATAAAAAAAGCGGGGCGAATAGCCGATTTTAGGAAGCAAAACTCTGGTTTTTTCATACAAACTTTTAATCCGCTCAATTGAAAATACCTTGGCGCCCATTTCAAGCAACACAGCAGTCTGATATCCGCAACCGGTACCAATTTCAAGAACTTTGTCTCCTTTTTTTATCTCAAGCAGTTCTGTTTGAAAAGCTACCGTATAAGGATGCGAAATAGTCTGACCGGCCCCGATAGGAAAAGCAATGTCTGAATAAGCTTTTTCTGCGAAGGCGGTAAATTTACTTTCTTCAATAAATAAATGCCTGGGAATATTTCCGATAGCTCTTAAAACCGCTTCATTTTTTATTCCTTTTCTCTTTAGTTCCTCTACCAATTGGTTTCTCATGCCAAGGTGGCGGTAAGTATCGTCTCTTTTTATCATACGTTAAGTCTGCCTGTGTTTTGAGTCTTGTTGTAGGGCAAAACTATTGGAAATGAACATTGGAGTATTGATACTTCCTTTTTATTACTAACAAGAGACTATTAATTAAATAATAGTTTTGAAAAAAAAGACCTATGATCAGAATTGGTGTATTTGGTGCCGGAAGGTTTGGTAATATTCACATGAATATTTTAAAAGAAATTGCTGAATTTGAAATTGCCGGTTTCTATGATCCGGACCAGGAGAAAGCAGCTAAAACTGAAAAAGAAACAGGCTTAAAAAGATTTATATCTGAAGAAGAGTTGATTGATGCCAGCCAGGCAATAGATATTGTTTCTTCTACACCCAGCCATTTTAACCTTGCCCAAAAAGCGCTTAAAAAATCAAAACACCTTTTTATTGAAAAACCGGTTACTTCAACTACAGAAGAAGCAAAAACACTTTTATCTTTTGCAGCAGAAGCCGGTGTAAAAGTGCAGGTAGGCCATGTAGAAAGATTTAATCCGGCTTTTATTAATGCGCATGATTATATTCTTAACCCCATGTTCATAGAAAGCCACAGGTTAATGGAATTTGAAAATGCAAAAAAAGACGTTTCTGTTTTAGATGACCTTATGGTGCACGATATTGATATTCTTTTGCAGATTGTAAAATCGCCCATAAAAAAGATCAGCGCCAATTCTGTAGGCATTTTAAACGGAACACCAGACATTGTAAGTGCACGCATTGAGTTTGATAATGGCTGTGTTGCTAACCTGACAGCCAGTCGTTTAGCGGTAAAAAACATGAGAATTACCCGCATTTATCAGAAAGATGCCAGTATTTCTATCAATTTTTTAGATAATAAGACAGGACTTATAAAACAAAACGAAGAAACCGGAATAAAGCTGGAGCTGCCTGAGATAAAATCTGCCAATGCAATAAAAGATGAACTCACACGTTTTTCATACGCAATAAATAACAACTCGGAACCTGCGGTTACCCTTGATCATGCTATTCAGGCACTGGCTATTGCCGGAATGATTCAGGATAAATTAAAGCCGCAGTCAAATTATTTTTCAGACATAGCAATAAGCTGAGTACTTTTGCGTTCCTTTTAGTAAAACCCGGGGAATGTGAAAAAATTACTCGTTTTCTTTAGTGTAGGCTTATTCGTTTTTCCATGTCTGGAATCCTGTAAAAAATTCATGAATCCTGATGAGGAGATTCCTTCCTATATTTATGTTCCGGCCTGTACATTCTCTGCAGATACTATAAATCAAGGCACCCGCATTCAAAAAATTTCTGATGTTTGGGTTTTTAAGGGCAACGATTTTCTGGGCGCTTTTCCAATTGGCGCAAAAATTCCGGTTCTTGCAGAAGGCAACACAGAAATTAAAATGAGGGCCGGAATAAAAAATTACGGTATCGGCGATCTCAGGGCAATTTATCCCATTACACAGTTTTATGATGTAAATGTTGACCTTAAAAGAGGTGAGGTGGTAAATATGACCCCCGACTTTAGCTATTTCAGCGGTATTACTTTTATAAAATTAGAATCGTTCTCATCTCCAGGTACTTTTTTAACCCAAAGCCTTTCTTCAGATACAATGCTGGTTTCTTACACAGGCCCGGAAGCAATGCCCGGGCAAGGAGCCTGCGCTTACGTACATCTCGACTCAACTTATCAGGTTTTTGAAGCGCTTTCAGGTTTTCCGCACCCTTATGTGCAGGGCGCCATTACTTACCTGGAAATAAATTATAAAAGTAATGTAGACATTGCCATTGCCGTAAGCAACGGAATAAACGATGTAAGAACTGTTTGCAGACTAAAGGCAAGCGCTACCTGGAACAAAATGTACGCACCGCTTACCGAGGCGCTGAATGCCCCCTCTACACTTTCTAATTTTTTCTTTGTAATTCACGCTGTTGCGGCAAACAACAATGCAGATATTTATTTTGATAACATAAAAATTATCAAGCAATAATACATGAACAGAAAACGCCAGGTAATAAAATATCTGATAGCTGATTTTTTATCGGCAGCACTGGCATGGGCATTTTTTTTCTCTTACCGTAAATTTAAAATTGAG
>JACMLS010000646.1 GCA_014379485.1 Bacteroidia bacterium
CGCAAAAAGAAGATGGTTCTGTTGATATTGCAAAAGCCATCAAGATCGCAGAGCAGTTCGAAATTTCAAAACAGTTTTGGGCCTATCTGATAGAAAAAAAATACATTGCAGATCCGCATACATTTATTAATGCGGTACCACATTTAAGTTTTGTATGGGGAAATGAAAATGTATTGTATTTAAAAAACCGTTTTGAGCTGCTTACCAAAAATCCGTTGTTTGAAGGAATGGTTTACACTGAAGATTTTTTGCAAATGGAAAAATGGATGCCGTTGATGATGGAAGGCCGAAGATCTGAAAGAAGACAAAGTGCCAATGAAGAAGATTTTATGGCGGCTACAAAAATGGATCTTGGAACTGATATGAATTTTGGAGCATTGACCCGTTTACTGTTTAAACACCTGGAATCTCTTGGCGGAGTAACCATGCACATGCAACACGAAGTAAATTTTTTAGAAAGAAGAAAAGTTGACGGGCATTGGGAAATGGAAGCAAAGTGTTTAAAAGAGCACAACAAAAAAACAGTTGAAGCAAGATTTGTTTTTATTGGAGCAGGTGGAGGTTCATTGCCATTGCTGGAGGATGCTGATATTCCTGAGGGTGATGGTTACGGCGGATTTCCGGTAAGCGGACAATGGTTGGTTTGCCAGAATGAAGAAGTGATAAAAAGACATGCTTGTAAAGTATACGGAAAAGCAGAAGTAGGCGCGCCACCAATGTCTGTTCCGCATTTAGATACACGCATCATCAACGGAAAAAAAGCATTACTGTTTGGTCCTTACGCAGGCTTCTCAACAAAATTTTTAAAGCATGGTTCGTTGATGGATCTTCCTGGTTCACTTCAAGTCAACAATATTTTGCCAATGATCTCTGTGGGATTGAATAATATTCCGCTCACAAAATATTTAATTGAACAGGTTCGACAATCTCCCGAAGACAGGCTTGCTGCGTTGAAAAAATTTGTTCCCACTGCTGTAATG
Source organism: Bacteroidia bacterium (assembly GCA_014379485.1). Taxonomy (GTDB): domain Bacteria; phylum Bacteroidota; class Bacteroidia; order B-17B0; family Aurantibacillaceae; genus AM-1111. The sequence continues at coordinate 981 of JACMLS010000646.1, forward strand.
GAAGACTGGAAATTAGAAGAAGCCGGACAGCGTGTACAGATCATTAAAAAAGACCATGATCACGGCGGAGGAACTTTGGAATTCGGAACCGAAATAGTGAATGCAGCCGATGGTTCTATTGTTGCTTTGCTGGGAGCTTCTCCGGGCGCATCGTGTTCTGTTTCTATTATGCTTGAGTTATTGAAAAAATGTTTCAAGAAAGAAAGCGAAACTCCTGAGTGGAAAAATAAATTAAAAGAAATTATTCCCTCTTACGGAGAAACTTTGAATAAGGATGCTGCTTTGCTTAAAACTGTGAGAGAAAGGACGAGTGCTTTGTTGCAGTTGAATCTTAATACTTCTAAAAGCAGCGAGGCATGATTTTGTGAGATTTTCTTAGAGAATTTAAAAGAGTCTGCAATTAAATTTTGCAACCTCTTTTTTTTTGAATAATAAATTATTCCAGGATTATTTTTTTTGTGCTTCTTTCATCACCCAAAATCACTTCTACAAAATAAATTCCTTTGGCTTGTTTGCTGAGGTCAATTAAAATACTTTGCTGATTGGAAATGTTTTGTGAGAGGATGAAATTGCCAAAAACATCGTATAGGCAGATTTTTCCATTCTGCATTTTTGGAGCAAAATCGATAATGAATTGCCCTGAACCCGGGTTAGGAAAAATATTTACATTGCCTGAAGTCTGGGGCTGGAAACCATAAAAAGTTAGAATCTTTTTTTTATGCAGTTTGGAAATAAACAAACCAGAGTAATTTTGAATGGTGATATCACCAAAAACTAAAGGAAAGCTGCCTCCGCAGGCAACCCCGGTAACGAAAATATCTTTTGGTGAGCATGAAAAATCGGTGGCATAACAAGTGCTAAAAACCGCCGTCTCATTTAAAGATCCGTCTCCTTTGAACACAATAACAAATTTAGAATTATAATTCATGTTTAAATAAGAAGGATCCAGGTACAAAAAAAAGGCATTGGTGTGACCCAGTAAATTCACGTTTCCGTCAGAAGAGACCTGCATATCAGAAATATAGTCATAACCACCGCTGTACAAATGTTTTGCCCACAAAAAAGTTTGTGACTGGCTGATCTTCAGAACAAAAATATCTCCGGCGTAATTGGCGGGAGGCGGTGCGCCCGGTAGGTCTGTAAATTGATGGTTTACAAAAAGAATGACAGTACTCTGGAAATTTTGCGCGATATATAAATTTCCAGCTGTGTCATGTTCTAAAAGGAACTCCGCTTCGGGACTAAATCCCTGGCGGTATATAAACCGGCTGGAAGAAAGAAAATTTCCACTGCTGTCCAACTTTGTTAAACTGTCTTCATGCATTATAAAAATTGTATTTTCCCAAATGGTATTGTTATGACCTCCCTTATATTCAAAGGGAAATTTTTTCAGCCATAAAAAATTCCCATTGCTTGTGCATTTGGCAATATAGGTCCGGTTAACACTATCTGACAAAGAAAAATTTCCGATTTGTAATACCTCTCGAAAAGTTCCCTTTATATAGATGTTTCCTTCATTGTCAAAATCCATCCAGTTAACGCTTCTGTAGGAAGTTCCGGTAATAGACTTATTCCACAATTCATTTCCGGAGGAATCAAAAAGTGCAATATAGTTTTCATTGCAATTCTGGCCGTAGCAGCCGGCCACTAAAATTCTGGAAGCGCTATCAATTTTCAGATCACTTATATTTAAACCTTTAATTTTTTTGCACCAGAGGCAGTTTCCGTTTTGATTTAATTTGGCAAGAAAAGTTGTTGAGTCCGGTGACACGGCCATATGAAAATTGCCAAGACTTAGTGTGTCTTCCAGCACCCCAAGAAAAAAGGAATTGCCCGCTGCATCAGAAACTATTTTTTGCCCGGTCCATCCTGAGTAATTAGTATAATTTATCTGTCCCGGAGTTTTTACCCAATCCCATTGCTGAGAAAATGATGAAATACAAATTAAGATGAAAGCTGTAGTGAGGAGAATATTTTTTTTCATGAGAATGTGTGTTATTACTCTATAACTATTCTCCCCGTTCTTCTTTCATTTCCCAAAATCATTTCCACAAAATAAATTCCTTTGGGTTGTTTACGAAGATCAATTCTATCTACATACTCGAAGATAACCACCGATAAGACTAAGGCCATTAGTAATTCGTCAGTAGGTGCTTTAAGGTAGCCAAATGCGGTAAATCAAATAGGGAAGTAAGAATTATCTTGCCAAAATCTTACGGGGTTTTCCTTTTTTAAAATCCTTCTGATTGCTTTATCAGATTTTTTATGCCGCCAAATTCAAAACAATCCAAATTTTTCCTCCTCATTTCCAATCACTTAACCCACAAATATTCATTTATATATAAGTTTCTTACATATACGTGTAACTTTATATTATCTTTGTTGTTATATAATCAAAACCACAACGAAAATGGCATCTAACGATTTATTAAAAGGAATGTTGAAACCGATTATCCTGAAACTGTTATTTGAAAAGGGAAAAATGTATGGGTATGAAATTACTCAACTGGTTTCTGAGATCTCTGCAGGAGAAATTGAACTTACGTTTGGCGCCCTCTACCCTATTCTTCATAAGCTGGAACAGGAAGGCGTTGTAAAAACAGAATCTATTGTAATCAACAACCGTAACCGTATCTATTATTCCTTAACCCAAACAGGGAAAGGAAAGGCGAAAGAAAAAATTGCCGAGTTTGAAGAATTTGTTCAGACACTTAAAATTTTCTTTAAACCAAATTTTGGATTAAAAATTTCGGGACTGCAGAATTTTGGCGGCTTGCAACTGGCAAGAATTTAATTAAGAAAAAAATAATTTATTTGTTTTGCGGATCTCCGGCTCCGCAGTGGAAATACTACGCTTAAAAATAAAAATTTAAAACATGAGTCTACTTAAAATAAACCAGGTAAAACAAATTGAAGCGGATGTGGAGAGCGCCCGCATTATTTTAGAAAACCTTTCGCAGGAACTGGTAGACCATATCTGTTGCGAGGTAGAAAACCTGATGGATAAAAAAAATATAAGTTTTGAAGAAGCTTACGAAGAAATAAAAGCACAGACAGGAATAAAAGTTTTACAAAAAATACAGGAGAACACACTTAATTTAATCGATAAAAAATACAGGATCATGAAAACAACAATGAAAGTTACCGGAAATGTATCCCTTGCTTTATTAGGAATGGGAACAGTATTTAAAATTTTCCATTGGCCAGGCGCCTCAGTAGCGCTGCTGCTTGGATTTGCACTGCTTAGTTTATTCTTTTTTCCATCTGCCGTTTACATTAACCAGCGCGAAGCTAATACAAGAAAAAGGCCTTTGCTGAATGGCTCTGCACTTTTAGGAGGAATTACATTTATGCTTGGAATTTTATTTAAAGTAATGCACTGGCCCGGAGCAAGCCTTTTGCTCCAGGTAGGTTTTCTGACAATGCTCTTCATTTTTCTACCGGCACTTTTATTCGTAAAACTAAAAGAAGTAGAGTCGAAAAAAATGAAACGAATTTATGTTTTGGGAGCCATTGCCACTATCATTTTTGAAATGGCCACCATGTTTAAACTATTTCATTGGCCCGGTGCCTCAATGCTAATGCTTTTGGGTTCGGTATTGCTTATAGGGGTTTTTCTGCCAATGTTTACCTGGGTGCGGTTCAAAATAACCGGAGTAATAAATGCGCAATTCATTTTTCTTGTTCTTACCTGCATGTATGCTGTAATATTTACAAGTTTACTTGCCATGAATGTTTCTTCTGACGTGCTGGGAGGTTTTGTAAAAGAAGAATCTAACTCTGTATTGATCAGTAATTATTTTCAGAAGAAAAAAAGCAAGCAACTTTCCGCCAACGCAACACTGCCTGACAGTTTACGTTTAGTAAAAGAAAAGAGCACTACCGAAATCTCTGCGCAGGCTGCTTCCCTTAAAAAATTAATCGCCGGAATAAAAGTCAACCTTGTTCAAAGCATAGAAGGTGTGGATGAGAAAACAGCGCTGTATTATCTGGCAGAGCCTCTTCTAATTATGAAAAAAGATAATTACGACGTTGTAAACCACATTCTTTTGGGTGAGAACGGAAATGGTGCCGCAAGAGAACTGAAAAAAGAAATAGAATCTTTCCGCGAAAAAGCAGATCAGGTTTTCAAAAACAATACTGAAACTTCCAAAAGCATTGGTGTACTGCTGAACACATCTGATTATGAAGACAAGAATGCAGGATCAATAATAACCTGGGAAGAAAAGAATTTCAGAAACAATATGCTCATCAGTACACTTGCAGTTTTAAGCGGACTTGAAAAAAATGTGAGCGTGGTTGAAACAGAGATGATTGCTGAAGTTAGTCGTTAATTCGTTTTTCGTTGCGGCCGTCGCGTCGTCGTGTGAAATAAATTGTTAGTTAAATTGATTTAAATATTTAAAACTTAAAAAAATGAAAAAATTAATTTTTATATCCGGAATTGTAACAGCAAATTTAATGTTGTTTGGTTGTATGTTTAAAGTAATGCATTGGCCGGGCGCAAGTGTAATGCTGGTTTTGTCTGTCTTTCTTTTCAGTTTCTTCTTTTTGCCCGCAGCATTAAGCAGTGCCTATAAAAGCCAGGAAGAAAAAAAACACAAACTCCTCTACATTATTACTTTTTTCGTTTTCTCCATTACCATGATGGGAACACTCTTTAAAATAATGCACTGGCCGGGCGCTTCCATGTTTTTATTAATCGGAATTCCCTTGCCCTTTGTTCTTTTTCTGCCGGTTTATATTTACACTACAAGAAAAGAAAATCAGGCCGCCGGATTGGTTTCGAAAAACAGCACCGTAAACTTTTTAGGAATTATGTTCGGGCTTACCTTCCTTGCTGTGTTCTCTGTTCTGCTTGCACTGAATGTAAGTAAAAGTGTTTTAGAAACTGCGGGCGCAAATATGGCGAAGAATGAGAATTTTAAAAACTTTTACCAGGAAAAAACAGAGAAGAACTCTAAGGGAAGTGAAATTGATAAAAAGGCAGACGAAATTTGTTTATTCATCGGAAAATTAAAAGATGAGTTGTATAATGCGACAGAAAATAACAGTGCAGTTGCAAAAAACGATCCAGCAGAAATAATTGGAAAAGATAATTCTGAAACACCACGCCTGGTAATATGGTCTGCAAACGGAAACAAAATGGAAGAATTAAAAACGATGATCGGTTCTTACCGAGATTTGCTCCTCGCATCAAAAAAAATGGATCAGGATTTAACCGAACTTGCAAATTCATTATTTGATGTAAGCGAAAAAGTAAGCGGAGAAAATGAAGACCAGGAAAACATTTCGTGGGAACAAAGACAGTTTGCAAACTACAACCTGATAAACGTTCTGAACGTACTTACACAAATTGAAGGTAATGTAAGATTAGTGGAATCTGAATTACTGGCCGCAAAATAGTATCCGGATCTCTTGCTTCTGTTTTTTTATTGCGAATTCTTGTTAGGTTTAGGTTAGGCGTCGCATTAAAATAAAGGTAGAGCTAAAACAGAACAGATTTTCAGATAGTATAAGTAGCCGGAACCCGCACAGTAAATTGTGCGGGTTTTTTTTATTAAAAAAGAATTCTCATTGCCTCTCACAACAATCAGTCAAAATTATACTTTAATGCAATTCAGTAAAAAAATAATTAATAAATTTTAGTTTTTCGTTAAGAGAATTTGCATTTTTTACTTTTTTTTGAAAGCGGGTTCGCGCACACCATAAATTTTATCATTTATCGCAAAACCATTTTCCGCAATAATAAAAAGTAGTTTCGCAACCAGCGGCAAAGCCAGTAGTTTTGGGTCAGGATTCCAATAAGAAACAACCAATTAATTCTTGCGTCATGAAAAAAGAAAAAATAATAAATATTCCGAATGCTCTTAGCTTTTACCGGCTGATTGTTTTTCCACTCATTTTTTTCTTTGCTTATTCTGCCAACGAAAAATATTTTGCGATCTTTTTATGCCTGAATCTGGTAACAGATGTACTTGACGGATTTATTGCGCGAAGGTTTAACATGGTTACAAAATTAGGGGCTTCGCTTGATAACCTTGGCGATTTGGGAACCTACTTGCTTTCTATTTATGGAATTTACAAATTCAAATTGCATCTTATTAAAGACCATACCGGTCTTTTAATTATTTTCTTCGCTGTTTTACTGGTAACAGTTCTGATCTCATTAATAAAATTCCGAAAAATGCCAGGCCTTCATCTTTATTCCTGCGTGCTTGCAGGATATATACAAGGAGTTTTTTTCTTTGTACTTTTTGTA
>JACMLS010000647.1 GCA_014379485.1 Bacteroidia bacterium
ATCATCGTAAAATAAACCAATTGCAGCCAGCACGATTCCTCCTACAGCTTGCAGCTCAATTCGGGTAACATCATCTTCTAATCTTCTTCCGTTTGGAAAACCATCCATGTTCGGAATCCACTGCAAGTTTGCGTTACTGTTGTAAGCCGGATCTGTTAATCCTAATACACAAGCATTAACAAGACCCATAGAACTGAATTTTGGATCGTTGCGTGGTGTAACAGGCACAGCCATGTTCAGACGTAACATATCTCCAAATGTTGGAAGGAAATTATTGATAAATGGTTTTCCGTTTGCCAATGGGTTTCCACCTTTTCCTGTAGCTAATTGATAAGGTGCAAGGTTTGGAACTCCGGTATAAAAAATAGGAAGCAAATCTACCGAACGCGGCTTGTTGTCTCGCAGTAAATAATTTCCGAATAAATTTGTGTCAAGCGCTGTACCTGCGCCGCCGTTGGTTGCGCGTATTGGCCACAAACCATCGTTTCCGTTTCCAAAATCAAAAGATTGTAAAGAATTACGCTGAATTCTTAACGGTGCCAAGCCTGGTACTGCGTTTCCGAATAAAGATGCATCCATATACAATCCTAATTCAGGGTTGCAGAAATAATCATCCCATGCAGGATTTTCTGTATAAGGTGTTGCTGCGTTCCATGCGTCTTTAGATCCGATAGGAATAACTGCTTCGTTAGTTAAAGGCATTCCTAAACGAGAAACCTGTACATAAGAGCCCGCATCGTTAGGATTTGCACCTGCTGCACTTAAAGTACGTGTTGCAGGTCTGCTTGCAGAAGCCCACACACCAATAATATAGTCTGAGTCAAGTATGTTTGTTGCTGCAGAAACCGGTTGTCCGTTTTTTTGCAAAGTAGCAATTGGAATTTTTAATGCTATTGAGTGAACGTTTTTATGACTTACACCATCCATTGGTCCGTTTCCGTATCGGGTTTGACCAAGATCAAAAACACCGCCAAGGTCAACGTAGAAAGGATCGTCAGAAGGGCCACAGAAAACCATTTCGCCACCACCGCCTACTGCGGGTGTAATGGCAGCCAGCATAAGTGCATCATAATTTGCTGCACCTAAACCAACAGTACCGTTAGAAATAGAACGTGGGCCAATGTTTGGAGGAGGCACAGTACCATTTGTAACAATTGCTGTAAATGGACCGCCAGCCACACTTTTTTCTGCAGTGTAAGAAGTTTTTAAATTTTCTTGTCCTAAACGAATATTAAAAAACGTTGTTGGATCTTGATTTACTTTGGTGAAAGTAAAACGGTAAGTAATATCATCACCTGCAACACCATCGTTTTCGATGTGAATTTCGTAGCGGATATTTTCTCCGAACGATGCGTAGTTGGGTCCACCTTGCGGAAGTTGCAATGGAACATAACTTGCAATAATGGTTACAGTATTTGTGTCGTCAGGACTACGGAATGCGTAGAGGTCTGTATTATCTGCAAGAGGATCATTACAGATAAGCGGGGCTTCGCGGTGGCTGGATGCCTGCACCTGCGTTTTTTCTGAATCGAGCATTATAAATGTCAGTGCAGTTGCAGCAACACATGATAAGGCAAGAATCGTTTTGGTAGTTTTTCTCATTGTAAATGAACGGTTTAGGGTTTTCCTTCAGTTTGCTGTCGCCCAATCTTAGTAAACATACGACAAGTTGAGCGTTTTGGATTGCGAATTCAGGAGAATTCCAAAAAATAAACGTAACCATCTCCTTTGCAGGAAAATAGAATTTCAACAAAAATAAATCTGTAAGGATTAGCGGATAGAAGAAAACGATCTTCCCATTTTGGGATTTAAAGGCAGTATGCCCGAAGAAAAAAGAACGTAAGAAGCTTTGCCGATAATATGATTTTCAGGAACAAAGCCCCAGTATCTTGAGTCGATAGAATTGTACCTGTTGTCTCCCATCATAAAATAGTAATCCATTTTAAAAGAATATGTTTTTGAAAATTTTTCGTTTACAAAAACCGAGTCGTTTCTCTTTACAATTTTATTTTCCTCGTAAATCTCAATCAGCTTTTTATAAAGCAGCAGATTTTTTTCGTTAAGCAAAATCACAGAACCTTTTTTAGGAATAAAAACGGGGCCAAAAAAATCGAGGTTCCATTTTAACTTAGAACTGTTTGGGAAGATCTGCGGATTATAATATTCTTTAGTTGAGTTATTTTTTTTTACTGAATTGATTCCTCTTATTCTTTTAAGCGAATCTGAATTTTTTTGTGAAAGAAAAACGGAAAATACATTGACAGAAAAACCGTTATAACTTCTAAAACCGTCAAGCTGATTCAATACGGCAGTATCAGGTTTTTCGTTTAGCTGAACTGCATAACTGAGCAAACTGTTTTCGGGATTTTCTGATCTTACTCGATTTACATAAACTATACCGGAATCTATTCGCAAAGAATCGCCCGGCAAGGCAATGCATCTTTTAATATATTGCTGGTGCACATCAACCGGGCAATCATTATCGCCGGGCAAATTAAAAACAACCACATCGTTTCTTTTTACGTTTGTGTAACCGGGAATGCGCATATACGGCAACTGAATCCAGTCTAACCAGGCGCTGTTGCTGCCGGGTAATGATAAAGGAGTGATTGGTATGCGCGCCCCGTATGCAAATTTATTTACAAAAACATAATCGCCTTCCATTAAAGTGGTGCGCATAGAGGCAGAGGGAATGTGAACTGTTTGAAAGAAAAACAACCTGCTAACCAGCCAGAGTATAAAACCCCAGAATACAAACTTGCTTATTTTCTGAAAATACTTTTTGTACATTAAAAAAAGAATGGTGCAACATCTTATACCAGTTGGAAATATAAAATAACCCTCCCGAAAGCTTTCGGGACTGCTTGTCTTTTTTATTAATACTGCTTCAAAAAAATGTTCCGTAGGCCCTGCTACGCAACATTTTTTCTCATTGTCTTAACAAAAAATTACAGCGCATCTTTGGGCCATTTTATATATCCAACTGGTATTAAATAATACTCCAATATCAGAATAAATTTTTAACCGCACATTCATTTTTTAAATTCTTAAAAAGAGCGGGCGGTAAAATGTTGTTGATGATATTGTTATTTTTTAATAATTTAGAAGTAATATTGCATTGAATAAACAGGTGCCTGCCCACGCAACATATTCAGAAGACGAACTTATTTCTCTGCTCAAAGCCGGCAGCCAGCAGGCCTTTTCTTATTTATACGATCATTACTCAAAAGCCATTTACGGCATTATCTTTAATATTGTTGGCGAAGAAGCAGAAGCTGAAGACGTTTTGCAGCAGTTTTTTTTAAAGGTGTGGAAGAGCATTGCTACTTATGAAAAAGAAAAAGGAAGATTGTTTACCTGGATGCTGAACATTGCAAGAAATTCTGCTATAGATTTTACCCGCAGCAAAAAAGCGAAAATGGAAAACAACATCCGTTCCATTGAAAAAAATGTTTTTGAGATAAATAAAAAACACCAGGAAACAATAAATACAGATCATATTGGTTTAAGAAAATTAGTAGATAATTTAAAAGCAGACCACCGCGAAATAATTAACCTGGCCTATTACGAAGGTTATACGCAGGAAGAAATTGCTTTAAAATTAAATATGCCTTTAGGAAGTGTTAAAACAAAAGTGAGGCAGGCAATACTTCAGTTAAGAAGTATTATGGGAAAGTAGTTCTTTATTTTTTTGGAATTTGCGCGGGCGCGGCTATTTTTATAAATTTGAAAGAGTTTATAAAAATAAGTGGAAAAAATTTCAGATAAAGCCGTTGCAGCACTTCTCAGATCAGGAGACAAAGATGCTTTTGAGCTTGTATTTGATAAATACGCCCCCGCAATTTTTGGTTTTATTAACCGGATGCTTGCCGATAAAGAAGCTTCGGAGCTGATCTTACAAAAAACTTTTTTTTCTGCGTGGGAAAAAAAAGAAACGCTTAAAACAGAAAGTATATTTGCATGGCTGATACAAATTGCAAGAAACCTAAGCTTAAACCATTTAGGCGTACTTGTAAATAATAAAAAAACGAAAATCCATAATGCGGATTCTTTCGTAGATATTGGTAAAGAAGAAAAAAACAGGTCAGCGCTTTACCTGTTGTATTATAAAGGATTAACATTAAACGAAGCGGCAAATGAATTGGGAACAACGATAAAGATCCTGAAAACAATGATAAGGACGGAATTAAAACAGTTAAGAGGCGTTACAAGCGAATGAAAACAGTTGCAGAGTTTATAGAATCGGGCGTTTTGGAATTGTATGTGTTAGGCATTGCAACGGCTGAAGAATTCAAAGCAGTGGAGGCAATGGCCGCACAGCATGAAGAGATCAGGAATGAAATTGAACAGATCAGCGAGTCGCTTGAAATGTACGCGGCTGCAAACGTAGAAATGCCCAATCCAACAATTAAACCGCTTTTATTAGCGTCTATAGATTATGCCGAAAGATTAAAAAACGGAGAAAAACAAACTTTTCCCGCTGAGTTAAATCAGAATTCTACCGTAGCTGATTACGCAGAATGGATCAGCAGAAAAGACATGGTTTTGCCTGATGACTTTAAAGAATTTTGCGCCAAAATAATAGGTTATACCACAAAAATGACCACTGCCATTATCTGGATAAAAGAAATGGCCCCGCACGAAGTACACGACAACGAATTCGAAAAATTCCTGATCCTTGAAGGAGCCTGCGATATTATTATTGATGAAAAAGTACACCACATGAAGCCTGGAGACTATATGGCCATTCCACTCCATTCCATTCACCTGGTAAAAGTTACTTCTGAAATTCCTTGTAAAGCAATTCTGCAAAGAGTGGCTGCTTAGTCACGCTTCGACAGGGCTCAGCGTGACATTTGTTTTATTTATGATTCTCGAAATAACAAAGAATTTTACAATCTGAATTTTTTGTTAAAGGTGATAAGGCTCATGCCATCTCAAGTCTCTGCTCATTACACAGCGCCTCGTTATTTCGTCTCTTTGATTAAGAATAAATAAAGAATCAGATGAAA
>JACMLS010000648.1 GCA_014379485.1 Bacteroidia bacterium
AGATGCAGGCACTGATGTTGTTAAGACCTGATGGTCCGATCAACATGAAATTTACGCCAGTGAAAACAGATAGTTCTGTTTAGACAAATGAAATCTAAATCTGAACAGTAAATAAAGTTAGTGTATAAATTTACAACGCGATTTAAATCTGTTATACATTGAGACCGGAATCAAAAACAGTTGCTTCATGTTCAACTTCGTTTCCGGCCCAATCAATCGCCATCTTCAGTTCATCAGAAGAAAACCCTTTTAATTCTGCGGGCATGAGCGTGTTTAAAACCCCTATTATTTTTTTTAATGCTTCAGATTCTGCTACGATCGCAATCCTTTTAACTTTGCTTCTCCATTTTATAAAATACTTAAGGCTTTTAAGGGCGCTATTTTTTAAGTGCTCATTAAAATTATTTAAGACCAGCACGCAATTAATGTTTTCTGCTTTTTGCAGATGATTTTCAACAGCAGGTTGCAATACTTCATTACAATCCCTTTCAGTAATTTGCCATTGGGCCTTAAAGCCAATCATGTTTTTCGGAAGATCTATTAAACTGTACATCATAATTTTAATTTTTTAACCGGACGAAATAATTCTATAACTAAGTTAAGCACAAGAAATGTTTTGCGTTTTGATTTTCGGTAAAAAGGAATTTTAAATAGCTAAAAGGGGGCATTTTTATTCCACATCCCGCTGCCGAATTTTGATAAACTTTAGTTACTGCAATAACGGTTCCTTTAGAGATGAAGAAGAAATTCAAAACTTTCTTTGCCGGTAGTTATGCCAAACTGACTTAACATAAACCAAAAAGAAAAATACGGAAACCCGATTTAAAAAAACGATTACAAAAACTATTGCCCAAGTTTCGCAAGGCATTTTTTTATATCAATTCCTTTTCCCAAAATCCCGGAAAAGAGATCGCCCTTTTTTTTAAGTCTCAATGGCAGTGTGTTTAAGGTAAATTGAGCCGGAGAAAGTCCCTGTTTCACTTCTTTCCATTCAAGCGGTGTAGAAACCGTTGCGCCTTCATAGGGCCGCAGGCAATAGGCTGCTGCAATGGTTTGCCCCCGGCGGTTTTGCAAATGATCAAGATATATTTTGTTTCCCCTCTTTTTCAAATTTCTTTCAAGGCTTGTAAATGCGGGTAATTGTGCGTTAGCCAGCACGCAAATAATTTCTGCAAAATCTTTTATCTGCTCATAGTTGTATTTTTTTTCCGTAGGAATGTAAATATGCAAACCCGTTGCCCCCGAAGTTTTACAAAAATTTACGGCACCGGCTTTTTCCAGTAATTCATGCATTACGTTTGCTGTTTCAATTACCTCTTCAAAAGTATTTTTATCAGAAGGGTCAATGTCAAGCACCAGGTAATCAGGTTTGTCAAGTGCTTTTATCGTAGAATGCCAGGGGTTGATCTCTATACACCCTAAATTATTTAAGTAAGCAAGCGTTGCTTTGTTATTGCATAAAATATAATTAATGTCTTTTTTAGCTGAGTCCGAAAATAATTTGATCCTGTCCACCCACGCCGGTGCGTCTCCTGCGGCATCCTTATGAAAAAAACCTTTATCATTTATTCCGTTCGGATTTCTTTTAAGCGATTGCGGCCGGCCTTTTAAATAAGGCAAAATATATTCCGCAATATTGCTGTAATAATTCAGTACATCTCCTTTGGTTATCTGTTCATCAGGCCAAAAAACTTTGTTAAGATTGGTGACATTCAATTTTATTTTCCCAAAAGAAATAACAGAATTTTTTTCAGTGTTTACCACTTTTTTTACTTTCTCTTTTTTTTGCCTGACTTTTTTTTTGGCCGATGTTTCTGAATTTTCCATAGTTGCATCTTTTGTTTTTTTGTCATCTCTCCATCTCAAAAATATGGGGTGCCTAAACTGTCCTTTATTGGTAAAAGCGGTGTATTTTACTTCGCACACCAACAGGGGTTTTACCCATGTAACAGGGTTGTTGGTTTTCACTGTCTCAGAAAAAGGAGATTTTTTTTGGATTAAAGGATGGAGTAAAGTATTCATTTTTTTCAGGCTCGCAGCATTAAAACCCGAACCCACATGGCCAACATACTTAAGTGTATCACCCTCCCAAACTCCAAGCACCAATGCACCAAAAAAATTTCTTGAACCCGCAGGTTTTGTAAATCCTGCAATAACGGCATCTGCAGTTTTGTGGTGTTTGATCTTTAACCAGTTGTTTGTTCTTTTTCCGGCAAAATATTCACTGTCACTTTTCTTTGCTATAATTCCTTCCAGCTTATGGCGTTTTGTTGCATTAAAAAAAGAGATTCCCTTTTCTGGGAAGTGATCTGAATATTTTATAACCTCATTTTTTTTGATGATTTTTTTCAGCAGTTGTTTCCGTTCAAGCAAAGGCAGTTCGCATAAATTTTTATTATTGTAAGACAAAAGATCAAACACATAATAATGCATCGGGTATTGCTGCCCGTTTCCAAAATCCTGCAAGATCTGAAAATCAGGATCTCCGTTTTTGTTCAACGCAACAATTTCTCCGTCAAGCGTTGCAGTTAATTTTAGTTTTTTTAATTCCTGCGTTAGCAGCGGATAAGATGCATTAAATGTATTTCCGTTGCGCGAATAAAGATTTACTTCCCCGCCATTCAATTCGGCAATTGCACGGTAACCATCCCATTTAATTTCAAACACCCAATCTTTATCATCAAATGCAGAACTTGCTTCTTTAGCAAGCATGGGATGTATGTAACTTACAAGTTTTTCGCTTTTACCCGGGAGATACTTTTTTTGACTTTTTTTTTAGAAGAAATTTCAGAAATTACTTGCTTGGTTTTTGGTGAGGAAGAAATTTTTTTGCTTTGCTGCTTTTCTGTTTTGTTTTTGGCAAGCCATTTATTGATCGGAGAATTTTTTGGAGTATCTTCTTCGCTGTTATAATTTTCATGCACTGCAAATTCATCCTTATGTTTAATAAGTAACCAGGCATTTTCCTGCCGACCCTTAATCTTAACAAGTGCAAATTCTCCTTTCAGTTTTTTTCCGTGTAAAATAAATTTAATGCTTCCGGTTTTTAAAGCAGCTTTCAGTTTTTTTTCTACAGTTGTTTTATCTGAATTTTCCAGGTCGGTATAAGATCCTTTATCCCATATTTCCACAATGCCGGCACCATAATTTCCTTCTGCAATAACGCCTTCAAAATTTTTGTAGTTATACGGATGATCTTCTACCATCATGGCCAGTCGCTTGTCTCCCGGATTTAAAGAAGGCCCTTTTGGAACTGCCCAGCTTTTTAATACGCCGCCAAGTTCAAGCCGAAAATCGTAATGGAGATGAGATGCTTTGTGGCGTTGTATTACGAACAACAAACCGGGAACTGATTTTTTTATTTTACCTGAAGGCTCGGCCGATTTTTTAAAATTTCTCTTCTTATTATAAGTGCTTAAGCTCATTTTTTTCAGGAAGCCTTTTTATGTTTGGTGGCAAGGCTTTCTTTCAATTGTTCCATCAGGTCTTTTGCTTTGCTGTGCACCACTTTCAGTTTCGGTTCTTTTGTTGTTTTTCCTTTGGCTTTTGCTTTTATAAGTTTCATCAATTGCGCAGTATAAGTGTCTTTGTAACGCGCAATATCAAATTCGCCCGAGCGCTGGCTTATAAGAGAAATGGCCATTTTAAGTTCAGCGGTTTTTACACTTGTTTTTGAAGGAAGTTTTAATCCGGAAGTATCTCTAATCTCTTGGTGAAAACGCAGCCGGTTCAGAACAATCACATTTTCATTGACCCTTAAAACGGCCAGAGATTCTTTGCTGCGCATTACAAAAGTTGCAATACCGGCTTTACCGGTTTTTACCAAGGCCTCTCTTAATAATGCGTAGGCCCTTACACCGGTTTTTTCAGGCTCAAGATAGTAGGGAGTTTCATAATACAAACTATCTATTTCTTTTTCTGCTACAAAATCAGAAATATGAATGGTTTTTGTTTTTTCTGCTGCTGCGCTTTCAAAATCTTTTTGTGTGAGCACAACATACTTATCATTATGCATATATCCTTTTACAATATTTTCCCAGGTAACTTCTTTACCCGTTTTTTCATTGACCCTTTTAAAACGGATATTGGAATGATCTTTTTTGTCAAGCATATCCAGGTCAAGTTCGCTGGCCTGTGTTGCACTGTACATTTTAACCGGAATGTTTACCAGTCCAAAACCTATTGCTCCTGTCCATATTGGCCGCATATTTTTATTTTTTATTTAGTTGTATTTAATGATTCAAAAAATTAACCGTTCACAATTTCACCGCCGTTTGGATGCAATACCTGACCCGTAATATAAGACGAGTCATTGCAAGCCAGAAAAAGATAGCAAGATGCAACTTCTACCGGTTGGCCCGCACGCTTCATGGGTACCTGGCTTCCGAACTGTGCAACTTTTAAAGGTCTGAGTGTTGAAACAATAAGCGGAGTCCAGATAGGGCCGGGCGCAACTGCATTTACCCTGATACCTCTATCTGCCAGATTCGCAGAAAGACTTCTGGTAAAAGAAACAATAGCGCCTTTTGTAGTGGCATAATCTATTAATCCGGCACTGCCACGGTAAGCAGTAACAGAACTGGTGTTAATGATTGCGCCACCTTTTGGAATATGTTTCAGTGCATTTTTTGTGATCCAGAAAAAAGAGAATAAATTGATCTGAAAAGTTTTCAGTAAATTTTTTGTCAGAATATCCTCAAGCCTTTTTGCTTCATATTGTACGGCTGCATTGTTCACCAGAATATCAATGCGTCCGAATTTTTTATGAACTTTTGCAACATAGTTTGCACAGTTTTTTTCTTTACTCAGGTCGCCGGGTATGAGCAAACATTTTTTACCATAGCTTTCAACAATTCTTTTTGTTTCTTCCGCGTCTTTATGTTCATTCAGGTAAACAATAGCAATGTCTGCGCCTTCTTTGGCATAAAGAGCTGCAACAGACCTTCCAATTCCACTGTCTCCGCCGGTTATCAATGCTATTTTCCCTTCAAGTTTTCCGCTGCCCCTGTTTTTATTACTTTCATACACAGGTGCAGGCTCCATCATGAATTCCTTTCCCGGCCTGTTCTGGCGTTGTGGCTTTCGTATTATTTTTTTTGGATTTGATTTTTGCATTGATCTCTATTTTTTGCAACTAAATTTCTTTAGTCTTGTAACGAACAAGGGATAAAATCTGAAAATTGTTTCAGAGTTTTGGCTTAGGTTGTTGTTGGATTATATTAATTAATCGCATAAATTTTATACCAATCTAAACCATGGCGCTAAGTGATTGTGTTTGAATGTTTTTATGTTTTAAATAGTGTAGTGGGGTAAAATGAATGTAGAATAAATGGGCAAAATATTTCTCAATAAAAACCAGTTTGTTTTTTTGTTTCACAAATTAATTATTTTAGAAGTCCTTATAAGTTAAATAAAAAAATCGCCAGTTGAAAGATGTTTCAAATTCTTTGAAATTTGAATGCCTGCTGTTTGAATCAAGAATTTTAAATATTCTGCGCCTGTTCTGAAATTAGAACTTTAAAAAAATGAAAGCGCCTCAAAATGAAGCGCTTTCCTTAATTATACCCCAAGTCCTTCGTTATCGTACTTTTTCGAAGATCTGCAAAGGGTTCATGGATTAAAATCCGATTTATGGCAATTTTAAATGAACTCATAACCGCAAGCAAACAAAGCAATTCTAATAAGATTCTAATCTGGTTTTAGATTTTCACAAAATTTAAATTATACGGCCGCAAAAAAAACCGTATCTTGATTTCAATTTAAAATCAAAAGAAAATGAAATCAATCGCCTCAATTTTTCTAGCCTCAATCCTGCTTTGTTGTGCAAGCAGTTGTACAGTTATAAGACCCGGAGAAGTAGGAATAAAACAACGCTTAGGTCGTCTGTCTCCAAACACTCATCTGTCAGGCAGAGTCTGGTTCAATCCATTTAACAGCAGGGTCATAAAAACTTCAATACAAACAAGCAACCTGGAATTGAATTTAAATTTACCAACAAAAGAAGGTGTTAGTGTAAGTGCGCACATTTCTATTTTATACCGGTTGAATACAGATTCAGTAAAATCAGTGATTAAACATATTGGGTTAAACTACGAAACCATCATTGCAAATGTTTTTAAATCTGCTTCTGCAGATGTCTGTTCAAAATATTTAGCAAAAGATTTACACTCCGGAATGCGGTCTGAAATTGAAAAAGGTATTTTAGCAAAAATGTCAGAAATCCTTACACAAAGAGGTATAATAACGGAAGCGGTATTGATGAAAAGCATTCAATTACCTGCGGGCCTGTCATCATCAATAGAACAAAAATTACAGGCAGAACAAGATGTTATGCGGATGGAATTTTTAATTAAACAAACCAAGCTTGAAGCAGAAAGAAAGGTGATAGAGGCAAAAGGCCAAAGCGACGCTCAAAAAATTCTTTCAGAGGGTTTGACTGAGCAAATAATTAAACTCAGAAGCATTGAAGCATTTAAAGACTTGTCAAATTCCAACAACGCCAAAGTAATTATTACAGACGGAAAAACTCCATTTCTTATTGGCCAGGACAATACTGAAATAAAAAAATAAATATCCATAAAAAACTTTCAATCGAATAAACAGATAAGTTTAAGCGATTAGAAAACTTGAATAGTAAAGAAAAAGCAAAAGCCCCTGATCCCGATAGCTATCGGGATCAGGGGCTTTTGCTTTTAGTACCCCAAAGGTTTGATTTATCGAATTTTTCAGATGCTTTTAAAGCGCATAGAATTCTAATGAACTCTCGTAGTTGGAAATGCTTTTAATTTTACTTCACTACGGTTGCTTCAAGCTCAACTGTTAATGTTGCGAAAAGTCCTTTTACTTCAAGCAGAGTAGTTGCCTGTTGAATACTGTGCTTTTGTATAAAAGGAACATAAACATCCATACAAGTAGTAAAAAATTCTTGTGTAGATGTTGTATAAATATTTAGCCTTACAATACCACTGCACTCATAACCAGACTCGCTAATAAGTTGTTCCAAATTTTTAATTGTTTGGATCAATTGGCTTCTCATGTCAGCATTACTGGGTACACCATTAGCATCAAGAGCAACTTGTCCTGAGCAATAAAGTGTGCCTTCCGGTTGTTTAACCTCAACAGCTTGTACTGAATTTGTGTTTTTACCCCAAGTCCACGGATCGAAAGTTTGTTTTTTCATTTACTTTTTTTTTAAGTGTTTAAGAAATGACGCTTTGTCAATTTTATAAAACAAAAGTAGACCGGGTTAATGACAGCCTTATGTCAGGGGTATAAAATAAATTAATAATATTTATCAAAAAAATCTTGTAAATTCATTTTGTGAGGGGTAAATTTTACAAGAAGAATTTCCAAACTTTTAATTCTATCTAGTCGGAAATACCTGAATTCTTTGCGCAAACGACACCATGCCACCAATAACCAATTTTCTTGCGTACTCAATAATGCAAAGGGCTCGATGATTCGTTTGGAAGATTTTTTAGTTTCATTTATATACGCAATACTAACTAAAGTAAAATTTGTAATGGCAAATTGCAGAGAAGATAAATTATTGCTGGTTCTTTCTCTGTTGATATTCTGACTAAATCTTGTTCGATCAGAAAGCAAGTTTGCTTTGTCTTTCACATTATGTTTTAATACCGCTTTTATTTTATCAATAGCATCAGTATAATCCTTAATAAAGGAAGAGTCCTTATTTCTAAGAACTAATTGCTCTGCCAGAATTAATGCGTTTGCTTCATTTTCGGTAAATGTTATTGGATGAATTCTGTATCCTTCCATCAAAGAGTAACCTTTTCCTTCTTCAGTTAAAATAGGAACTCCGGATTGTTCTAAGGTTCTGATATCTCTATAAATAGTCCTAACACTAACGTTAAATTTTTCTGCAAGAGTTGTAGCGGTAACAAGGCGTTTCGTTTGCAGTTGGGTTAAAATGGCAGTTATTCGCGAAAGTCGATTTGTATCATTGTCATTCATTTAGCTGGCTTCAGAATATTTTGTTGGTTGACTATTTTATTGCAAACTAAATATGAGACAAATTCATTTATGGTTTAAACAAAGATAAGATTGGATTGTGACAAACCTCTGTCAGGGGTTAAAAATTTCTCATTGGTTAAACGTTAATGATTTTTTCATATTTTTTAGGTTAGATTGCGTGGGGAACAAATGAAAAAAGGTCACTAAGTTTCCTTAAGTGACCTTTTGTTCTTTTAAGAGCCCTTACGTGCCCCCTGGCGGAACCAATCCGAACCTGGGCTAAAAATTCATTCAAATTATATTAAAAAAAGCAGAAATCTAAGTTAATCTCTTGTTATGGTAAAATGAGTTGCTTCTTCACCTTCTTTTCTTACTATTTTATTAAACCCTAAATTAAACATGTCAATGCCTGAAAGTAAATTTTCTCCTGAACCAAGAAAAACTGGTGATAATGAAATTTCTAATTCATCAATATAACCCGCTTGTAAAAATTGGCGAATTGTTGAAACGCCTCCTCCAATTACTATGTCCTTTCCTTGTGCAGCTTTTTTTGCTTCATCCAATGCCCATTTAATTCCGCTGGTGATAAAATGAAATGTTGTTCCACCTTTCATCTGTATTAATTTTCTTTCATGATGAGTTAAAACAAAAACTGGTACATGAAATGGCGGATTTTCACCCCACCAACCTTTCCATTCATCATCTTTCCAATTGCCACGAATAGGGCCAAACATGTTTCTTCCCATAATGACTGCACCTACGTTTTCAAATGTTTTGCTCATAACATCATTGTCAATTCCTTCTTTCCCACCGCTTTCGCCAATCATTGTTCGAAACATTTTTGTTGCAAAAGCCCATTGGTGAAGTTCCATGCCTCTTATGCCTAACGGATTTTCTTTGTTTTGATTAACTCCTGCTCCGAATCCATCTAAGGAGATTGAAAAATGTTTCACTTTAATCTTGC
>JACMLS010000649.1 GCA_014379485.1 Bacteroidia bacterium
TAAAAACATACAATGCAACTGTTGCCGGAAGAATGGTTACAGCAGACCTTGAGCCCGTTTCTGTTGAGAGTAAAAAAAAGTGGTTCGATGAACATTCAGAAAATTTTCGCCCCTTGTTGGTTGTTGAAGCAGATGGAATGTATGCGGGCTGGCTCAGTTTCAATTCGTTTTACGGAAGACCTGCTTACAATGGAACAGCAGAAGTAAGCATTTACCTCGAAGAAAATTTTCACAGCAAAGGGCTTGGTAAGATCTGCCTGCAAAAATCAATTGAAATTTGCCCAACAATAAAGGTTCATACACTGTTAGGATTTATTTTTGGCCACAACGAACGCAGCCTGCAACTCTTTTACAAAATGGGTTTTGAAAAATGGGCGCATTTGCCAAAAGTTGCTATGATGGATGATGTTGAAAGGGATTTATTGATTTTGGGGAAGAGAATTTTTTGATAGTTCTCAAATCAGATCTTATTTAAGATGGATTTTATCCAATTGCAATCATCTTCTTTTATAATAATAATTCTGAAATTAAATCTTTCGCCTTCAATTGCAACTCCGTCAGAATCGTCAATATGTAGGTCAATTCCGAAAGCCGATGGAAGTTTTGAGGAAATATTTTTTCTTTCCTTTAACTCCTTGTTGTGAATCTGGCGGTTAATTGCAAAATCAACGGGGATACCATGACTTTTGAAAATAAAATTAATTGAACTTTGCTTTCTGTAAGATGATGTATAAATGTAAATGCTATGGCCTCTTTCTCTCAATTCGCGAAATAAAGCGATCGTTCCTTTCCTGATTTTTTCTACTCCCGTAATTTTTTGAAATAGGTTTTGACTTTCAGTATCAAACTTTTTTGTTCCAGGAATAAGAAGATCGTCAAGATCGAAAGAAATAACCATTTCAAAAAAGATTTATTTGCTGAGAGACTTAACTATTGCCTATTGCCTTTCCCCTATTCCCCAAACAGAATCAGTTCCTCTTAAGTATAAGTTCCTTAACCAATCCCTTATTCTCAGTCGCAATCCAATGACTTGCTTCCGGTAAATAGATCATTTCTTTTGAGCAACAATTTTTTAATAAAGTATCAGTAACTAAATAATTGCTTTTTTCTGCCACCCAATCTTTTCCGCCTGCAACTACAACAGTATTGCATTTCACATCTTTCCATTCAGGCAGAATTTTTTTCATTTCTTTTGCGTGTGCGTATTTTTCTTTGCTCGCAACATTCACAAATTTCGGAAACATCCAGTTTACCGATCTTGATTTTATGATAGGGGAGAACCAATAAAATTTTTCTTTGTCAGGATGTACCACAGGAGAAATGAGAATGAGTTTTCCAACTTGTTTTCCAAGTTCTTTTGAAACCATTGCAGCGATTGGTGCGCCATAAGATCTTCCCACAACAATAATTTTTTTATCTGTCGGGAATTTTTTCATCACTTCAAGAATAGAGTTCACTTGCTCCTCAGTAGAAAGTTCTGCTTTTCCGTAATCAGATTTGCCATATCCCAAACGATCTACGGAAACCATATTGAATTTTTTTCTCAGCGAATCATCATCCATAAAATCTATCCAACCATACCATGCACCGGGCCCGCCGTGAATAAAAAGTACGGTTGGCATGGTATCATTTCCGGTCTGCGCGTAATGAACCAATTTGCCTTTGTAAGTCGCCATTCCGAAACAGGGACTGAATTCTTTTTTAGCGTAATGCTTTTTAATTTCTTTATCAGTTAAAACATATTTGCTGAGACAGGAATTGATAAGCAAAGCAATAAGCGTAAGATAAAA
>JACMLS010000650.1 GCA_014379485.1 Bacteroidia bacterium
CCGTTGTGCAGGTTGTGCTGATTCATTTTTGACATTTTGTTTCTTACCCAATGCCACATCATTCCAAGATCTGAAACGGCGCGGCTTACCACAAAATCAAATTTATCTGTCACTTCTTCTACACGCATATGCGCAGTTCTAACGTTTTTCAATCCAAGTGCGTCTGTAATTTCATTTACTACTTTAATTTTTTTTCCAATAGAATCCACAAGAAAAAAATTCACTTCAGGAAAAAAAATAGCAAGCGGAATTCCCGGAAAGCCGCCTCCCGTTCCAAGATCTAAAATCTGCGAACCCGGTTTAAAAGAAATTAGTTTTGCTATTGCCAAAGAATGCAATACATGGCGCTCATACAATTCATCAATATCCTTACGGCTGATCACGTTGATCTGTGCATTCCATTCTTCATACAACTTCTGCAAAACAGCAAATTGTTTCATCTGCATTTCCGTTAAATCCGGAAAATATTTTAAAAGATCTTCTGCTACCATAAATGAAATTTAATTTTTTGCCCCGCTTCGACAGGCTCAGCGTGACAAAAAAAATGAAATCAACACTGTGTTTATCAAAGTAATTGTCACACTGAGCCTGTCGAAGTGTGACAATTACATCTTCCCCTCAGAACTTTTCAAAACGTTGTATAAAAACTCGCGCGCCCTGAAAAGTTGTGCCTTTACTGTGCCAACTGGCAATCCGGTTTTAATTGAAATCTCTTCGTAACTCAGTTCATCAAAATAACGTAACTCAACTAAAGTTTTAAAGCGCGGTTTCAGTTTATCAACCACATCGCGCAGTAATTTTATTTTTTGTTTTTTAATGATGTGTTCTTCAGGATCAGGAAGATCATCGCGAATGTTCATTTTAGATTCTGAACCTTCTTCGTTTTCGTAAGTCTGGTCAATAGAATATGAATTGCCTTCGTTCTTTTTTTTGCGCAGGTAATCAATTGCGTTATTGGTTGCAATTTTAAACAACCAGGTACTGAAAGCGTAAGTGGTAGAATACTGTGCAAGTCTTTTAAAAGCTTTGCCAAATGCTTCAATGGTCAGATCATCAGCATCCTCTTTATTTTTTACCATTTTCAAAAGCATAAAATAAACAGAGTCGTGATATCTGCCCATCAACTCCGCGTATGCTTTCTGATCTCCCTCGTCCAAAGCTTTTCTGATAAGTTTATAATCATAAACTCCTTTACTGCTCAGGTGCTCGTTTATTTCCTCGTTCAATTCATCCATTTATTAGGTCGAAAAAATCTTTTTGTTAAGTGTAATGCAGGATAAATAAACAAAAAAAGCAGGTCAAAAACAAACCAAAGGCCCACAATTCCTTTCTCATTCAGTCTTTTTGCCGCATTAGCATAAATTAACAACATAATCATCCATCTCAGAAACATTAAGCCACCTGCAATTGCCATTGTGGTTTTAAAACAAAGGCAGGTAATGAACAGGCCCCAGAATAAATAGTTCAATGCAAAGGAGTAACCCAACGAAATTTTTGTGCCGGTTTTATAATGTGGCGCTGTGGTAAGATGTCTTTGTTTTTGCCTCCACCATTCTGCAAGCGTTTTTTTAGGGTGTGAAATGGTGTGTGCATCTGTTGCAACAACAACTCCTGTATTTTCAGCATCAGCAACCTGGTTAATGAAAAGATCATCATCGCCAGATTTTATGTGGTAATGAGATGAGAAACTTTTGCTTTTAAAAAACAATTCCTTTTTGTAAGCCATATTTCTTCCCACTCCCATATAAGGTCTTTTTCGTAAGGCGGCAGATAAATATTGCAAGCCGATCAAAAAAGTATCGAAGCGGATTACTTTATTTAAAAATCCTTTTTCAGGAAAGTAAGCGCCATAACCCAAAATAATCTTTTGTTTGTCAGTAAAAGCCGAGGCCATAAGTGAAAGCCAGTTTTTTGAAGCCGGTTTGCAATCTGCATCGGTAAAAACCAGGTGTTCATACTTTGCCCCTTTTATTCCAACCATTAGCGCGAATTTTTTTCCGTGTGTATAATAGCCGTCTTCTTTTACGGTAATGGCTTTTAGGTTTGGAAATATTTTAGAGAATTCGCGCATAACATCTTCCGTATTGTCATAAGAACAATCGTTTACAACTATCACTTCAAATTCAGGATACGATTGAGCCATTACCTCCGGCAGAAATTCGGTTAAATTATCTCCTTCGTTACGCGCACAAATAATTATTGAAACAGGGGGTTGAGAATTGTTTTGCGAAGGGCCTGATTTGTGAAATGCTACTTTTCCGTAAACAACTAAAAAGTAAATGGCCTGCAACAAAAAAATGAATCCGAGAACTGCAATTAAAATAACATCAACAGTAATGGCTGAAAAATCCGGTAAAAACATAGAGAACAAATTTACACTGAACTTAACAACCGAATTTACTTACTTTTGTTAGGTTTAAACAAAGAAATTAACAATGCTCAAAGAGTCGGTTAAAGCGGTAATTTTTGATATGGACGGGGTTTTGGTTGATACTGAGCCACTTTGGAGAAAAGCAATGATAACAGGTTTTCTTGAAGCGGGAATTGATTTTACCGAAGATGATTGCAAATCTACCACCGGACAGCGTTTTGATGAAGTGGTGGGGTATTGGCACAAAAAACGTCCTTTTAAGAACAAAACCAAAGAACAGCTGCACGACGATATAATTGAGGACCTTTGCAGCATGATCCTTTCTGAGAATGTTGAAATGAAAGGAGTACATTCTATGTTGCAACGTATAAAGGAAAACGGAATTAAGACAGGGCTTGCTACTTCGTCTAACCACAAAATAATAAAAACTGTTTTAAAGAAAATAAACGGCCACGATTATTTTCACTCAGTTGTTTCTGCAGAAGGCTTGCAATTCGGAAAACCGCATCCCGAAGTGTTTTTATTGTGTGCGCAAAATTTAGGCGTTCACCCCAATCAATGTCTTGTTTTTGAAGATTCGGTAAACGGCGTTATTGCGGCAAAAGCTGCCATGATGCGCGTAGTTGCAGTTCCTGATCCTTTGCACTTTCACGATCCGCGTTTTTCAATTGCCGATCTGAAAATTGAAAACCTTGAGAAATTTTACGAATCAGATCACAATTTTTTTTAGATGAAGTTTACCCTTGATAAAACAGACAGCGGATCAAAAGCACGCGCAGGCACCATTGAAACCGGACACGGAACAATTGAAACGCCCATTTTTATGCCGGTAGGTACTGCCGGCACAGTAAAAGCAATTCACCAGCGCGAACTGAGAGACGATATTAAAGCAGAAATAATTTTAGGAAATACTTATCATTTGTATTTACGTCCGGGAATTGATGTGCTTGAAAAAGCAGGAGGATTGCACAAGTTTAACGGATGGGAAAAACCGATTCTTACAGACAGCGGTGGTTACCAGGTTTTTTCATTGGCAAATCAACGGAAATTATCTGAAGAAGGTGCCATGTTCAAATCGCGCATAGATGGTTCTATGCACATGTTTACTCCTGAAAGGATCATGGACATTCAACGCACAATTGGTGCAGATATAATAATGGCTTTTGACGAGTGTACTCCTTACCCGTGCGAAATTGGTGAAGCAAAAAAATCAATGGAAATGACGCATCGCTGGCTTTCGCGTTGCATTACTCAATTCGATTCTACTCCGCCAAAATACGGGTATGAGCAAACACTTTTTCCTATTGTGCAGGGATCTGTTTATCCAGAACTCAGAAAAATTTCGGCAGAATTTATTGCGGCACAAAACCGCGAAGGCAATGCCATTGGTGGTTTGTCTGTTGGAGAACCTGTTGAAGACATGTATTCAATGACAGAACTTGTGTGTGGAATTTTGCCTGCAGATAAACCCCGTTACTTAATGGGCGTTGGTACCCCTGCAAATATTTTAGAATCCATTTCGTCTGGTATTGATATGTTTGATTGCGTTATGCCAACACGCAACGCACGCCACGGTTTATTGTTCACATCGCAAGGCATCATCAACATCCGCAACGAAAAATGGAAAAATGATTTTTCTGCGTTAGATGAGAACGGAACAACTTTTGTCGACAGTCAATACAACAAAGCTTATTTAAGACATTTATTTGTGTGTGATGAGTTGCTGGCAGGCATGATTGCGAGTGTGCATAACATTGGTTTTTATTTGTGGCTGGTAAAAGAAGCGCGCAAAAAAATTATGAGCGGTGAATTTACAGGATGGAAGAATCAGCTGATAAAAAATGTGACGGTACGCTTATGATATTTTAACCATTAGTAAATAATTCTTCCACGTAACTTGCGTTTATAAAACAGCATGCTCAAAAAATTAGACAGGTACATACTCAAAAAATTTATCTCCACCTTTTTCTTTTCAATAGGGCTCATTACCATTTTGCTTATTGTGTTTGATATTTCTGAAAAGCTCGATAATTTTATTGAGCACCACATTCCCATTAAAGAAATAATTTTTGATCATTACATTAATTTTATTCCCTATTTCGTAAACACACTCAGTCCGCTTTTCATTTTTATTTCGGTTGTTTTCTTTACCTCAAAAATGGCAGCGCGTTATGAAACGGTGGCCATTTTAAGCAGCGGGGTTTCTTATGCGCGTTTTTTAAGACCTTATATGATAGGCGCAGCTTTTTTTTGTATGCTCAGTTTATTTCTTGGCCATTTTGTAATTCCAAAAGGCAACCGGATAAAACAGGAGTTTGAAGACAAGTATATTAATAACCATTACAATACCGAAGACAGAAACGTTCACCGCAATTTTGGTCCGGGTTTTAAAATGTCGTTAGAGAGCTATAATAATTACGAGAAAAGGGCCTACAATTTTGCGATGGAAAGATATAAAGGCAAACAAATGATCTGGTATTTTACGGCCAACACCATTTTGTGGGACAGTATAAAAAGAACATGGACCGCTGATACCTGGTTTGAACGCTATCCCGGAGTAAAAAAAGACAGTATTAATTCCGGAAAAACAAGAATTCTTAAAATAGATTTTTCTCCTGATGATATGGCAAGAAAAGAAAGTAAAGAGGATGTAATGACTTATTTTGAATTGAAAAAATACATTGCAAAAGAACGTGCAAAAGGAACGCCCGATCTTCAGAAATTTGAAGTGGTAAATTATAAACGAACTTCAGTTCCATTTGCATCGTTTATATTAACCTTAATAGGAGTTGCATTGGCAGCGCGTAAAACCAGGGGCGGAATTGGGATGCATATTACGATTGGATTACTGGTGGGCGCAACCTACATTCTCTTACTTCATTTCTGCAGCACATTTGCAGATAATAGTCTCATACCTCCATTACTGGCAGTCTGGTTTCCGAATATTCTTTATTCCATTGTAGCACTCTTACTAATTAAATTTGCGCAGAAATGATTTTTATTCAAAGCCATAAATTTTACTAAAGAAAAACTCTAATGAAGCAACTAACTTTTTAACCAACTAACCGTAAACTGAAAACCACAAACTGAATGTGGGTTAAGTTTGTATGAAAAATTATAATAAACTACCTTTAACCTTTTAAATAATATGGATAGTACAATAATATTTTACATCGTAGTTCTTGCATCTTTTGCCGGACTTTATGGAATTTTTGAACGCGCTGGAGAAAAAGGCTGGAAAGCCCTCGTTCCCTTTTACAATTTTTATGTGTGGATTGTTTTGCTTCAGCGCCCCAAATGGTGGATCGTGTTTTTTTTCATTCCCGGTGTAAACGCGCTCATGTATGCCATTCTCATGTTTCAAACCGCTTATGCTTTTGGTAAGCGCACATTTACGCATTTAATCCTTGCTTCTTTTGGCTGCTTTTTCTACTCCTATTATCTTGGTTTCGGAAAAAACATGAAGTGGGTAGGCGCAAAAGATTTTCATGATCTTAAAAAAGGATTTATAAAAGGCTGGCTCGATCCTATTTTTTTCGCCATCGTTGCTGCATCTATCATTCGTACATTTTTTTTGGAGGCTTTTACCATTCCAACTTCTTCTTTAGAAAAATCTTTACTGGTCGGAGATTTTCTTTTCGTTAATAAATTAAGTTAC
>JACMLS010000651.1 GCA_014379485.1 Bacteroidia bacterium
ATCAATGGTCTGCTGACATGCACGGGTTGGTATTGCCGTTGCGGATGAAATAAAGGGACGAGAGACGAGGGAAAGGGGCGAGTTAGCTTTCTAAAACACAGTGCACAACCAGGATTTTCTCTGTTTCTTTTCGCGCCCGTGTTTTTTGCCACCCACTTTATGTTTTCTGAAAAAAATTCCTTTGCGTTTGTGTCTTGATGAAAAACTATCTTTTGCCATATTGTCTTTTTTCTCAAGCGAGCCTTTCTTTTCAGCCTTTTTCTTTTCTTCTTCTTTCAGTTGTTTTTTGTATTCGTCTTCTGCTTGTTTCTGGTATTTGTGACAAGGACAATTCGGGTTGCGCGGATCGTTTAATTCGTATTTACCTTTAAGAGAATCTCCGGGGTTTAATTTATTTGCGTTTGCTTTCGAAAAGATTGAAGCGAAAAAGATTAAACTTATAGTCAACATCCTTTTAACCACTTGTACTTTCGCAGAGTAACACTCAGAATTATTGGCTTCCTTATATAAAAAGTATTTTTTCATTTAGCACACTAATTTCATTTTCCAACTTACCACTTTCATTTTATCTGCCCACAGTGTAAAAATCAAAGTATCTCCATTCCTGAATTCTTTAAATTTCAATAGGGTCGTAAGAGGAATTTGCATATCAAATCCACCGTTTTCAATTTTTGTTCCGGCAATGTAATCGCCTTTTTCATTTTTTATTTCAAATGTAGTTTCTACTTTGACTCCTGAAAATGAATATCCACACAAAAATCCTCCAGCATAAAGCGTATCGTCATTACGGATTTCTTTTAAACGTAAAGTGATAAGGTCTCCGAATTTATTGTTTGCCCAACTACTCAGTTTTTCTTTCTTGCCGATTTTAACGCTCCATGAATTTGTGTTTGGTTTATTGCCAGCTTCCATGAGATTCCAGCTTCCACAAACAAAAAATATCAGAATCAATTTCTTCATTCTTTCAAAAATTATTTTAACTCATTTCTCCCGCAGTTCGGGTGGACAACACCCTCGCAACGCGGGAACATTTGTCTCACGCAACGACAAACGATCAACAAACGACTAACGTATTAACGACTAACGAACAACCCATGAAACAACCCCGTCACAGAATTTGTTTGTAAGAAAACATTTTTACTATGACAGGGCGTTTCAAATTTAAATTACCTCTTAAAAGAACAACCATTAACTGACAACCGATAACTAAATCGCAGATTTTTTTATAGTTATTTTCTCAAGACCTGCCCACGATTTTAATTCGTTGGTGTAATACAAATACGCTGAAGAAGCAGGAGCATCATACACACCGGGCATTTCAGCTTTCAGATCCAGGTTAATTTCTTTTACTGAAGACGAAGCCATACCGCGGTAATAAATTGCAATGCTGTTTCCTTTTATTTCATAATAATCAAAAACTTTTTTGTCTTGCAATTCTTTTAGTTGCCATGGCTGAACCGTAAAGCCTGCGGGAATACCAATGATAACCATGGTGCTTGGAATCTCTTCTTTCTTTTTATTTGTAATGGTTGCTGTAAGGCGATTTGTTTCTCCTACCAGTACACTTGCGCTTTGCATTTTTGTTTTAAGATCTACCGCACATTCTTTTTGGCTTTCAGGTAAAGTTGTGCTCCAGTTAACACCCACGGAATATGGAAGAGGAGTTTTCACACCTTCAAATTTTACTTTTATATCGTGTTTACCTTCTCCTTTTACAAAACTTTCTATTCCATCAATAACAATTGCATCTTTTTCTCCGGCTTTGTAAGAGCGTGTTCCGGCTTTTTTTCCATCAACATAAACAACCACTGTTCCATCTTCTGTTGTTTTTTTGCTGGCTTTAGCATATTCCGTTAATGCTTTAAGAGCTAAAATAGTTCCTTGTGTACTGCTGAATGCACCTGAACCACTGCGCGAACTTATTAAAAACTTAACGGCACTTTGTAATTCCGGCATGAACTTACCTTGCGATTTGATCATGGCCATAATTCCAATTGAAGTAGATTCGATAGTTAACGAAGCGCCTTGCGAGTAAGTAATAGAATGTGTACTTCCTGTCCAGCTTCCGTTCTTATCCTGCATTCCCATCAAAACAGTCATCAGGTCTTCTGCTTTTTTAATTTCATTTAACTTGTAAGCTGCGTTGGCCATCATCGCAATCATGTATGCGTCTTTTGTTTCAAGGGCTTTTTTGCAGGCGCTGTTAAACTCTGTTTTAATATCTACATAACCTGCTTCGGCCAAAGCGTAAACAACGTAAGCGTTCATAATATTATCACTGATCCTTCCAAAATCATGGTAACCACCAACCTTGCGCGCAAAACTTCCTTTACCATCTTTGTGAGACATAACCCAGTTTGCAGTGCGGTCAATCATTTTCTGATCCACATCCCCTCCGGCTTTTTTCATATCGGTGAATTCCATAATTCCTAAAGCAGTTAATCCTTCGTGACCCGGCGAAGCGCCAAACCATTCGTAACCTTTATCTTTTGTTTCAAAAGTTAGTAAACGCTTGTAGCCACGATCCAATAATCCGCCTGCATATGCCAATGCTTTATCGTCCTTACTTTCTGTTGACTTTAAATAATCCAATACCATTGCATTTGGATAAGCAGTCATAGATGTTTGCTCAAAGCACCCGCCTGGTTCCTGAAGAATTCCTTCAACGCCTTTTAAAAGATCACTCACCACGTTAGGATAAACAGTTACGTTTGCTTTAACAGATCCGTTTACAAGGTGTGCAATATTAAATGAGAACTCTTTTTCTTTTTCCTGCCCTGCAAAAGATGCTGCTGCTGGAAATCCTTTAGGAGCAATTTTTATTTGTTGTGTAAAAGCATCGCCCAGGCCGCAAGATTTAAACGCGATGGTAAAATCTCCGTAACCTATTTTATCCAGCACTTTGTAATCAAGAAAAATAGTTTTTGCTTTACCTGGCATAATTGTTTGTACGCCCGGAATTTTTACCACTTCTTCAAATCCATCAGGTTTGGTAATTGTAAGCACGCCGCCTAAAGGACCATCTGTATTATTTTTTAGTGTGAGTGGAATAGAAACAAGATCTTCTGTTGCTACTTCAACCGGAATTTTTGTGCTCATTGCAAAAGGTAATTGAGTAAAGAAAGTTTTTTCTTCGCGGCCCACCAATCCGTTTTTACCAAGTCCTTCTACTGTTGCACGGAAAGAAGTAATATCATCAGAAGCATAAAACTCTACTGTAGCTTTTCCGGTGTAACCAACTTTAATATCAGGGTTAAAATAAATTGTATTTCTGAAATCTGTTCTTGTTTCTACCTCTTCCTGTTTATCGTAAACCGGTGCTGAGAATTTTTTTGCGCGGTAATACACATT
Source organism: Bacteroidia bacterium (assembly GCA_014379485.1). GTDB lineage: Bacteria > Bacteroidota > Bacteroidia > B-17B0 > Aurantibacillaceae > AM-1111. The sequence continues at coordinate 3,352 of JACMLS010000651.1, forward strand.
TCCTGCTTGCTGTATAACAGCTCCGGGCCCGTTCCATTCAAAGTCGTTGTTTAAAAATCCGTTCTGATTATTTATCCCGTTATTCAGGCGAATGTTATTCAGACCTCCGTTTACTACACCGTTGTTTGCAACAGCAAT
>JACMLS010000652.1 GCA_014379485.1 Bacteroidia bacterium
AAACAAACAGGAGCCAGTCTGTCATTATCATTAAGGTCATAACCCGATGAGCTGAGCACCACACCTTTTTCTATGTAACCCGGAAAAATAAGTTTTGTTTTATCATCATCCAATACACCAATTCCAAAACCGGGTGCATCCATCATATTATTAATGATCTTGTAAACAGTGGTATTAATTCCCTCAATAGTTAATTGCGAAATTATTTTTTTTCCGAGATGGCTTAATACTACAAGATCATCTGACAATAACTCGAGCTGTTTGTTCTTTTCGCTCAGCAATGCCTTTTCTTTCTCCATTTGCGAAATACTGAACTGCATTTCTGCGCTTTTCAGTTTCTGTTTATTCTTTTCGCTGAAAAATTCTTCTTTAATTGAATAAAATTTTTTAAAATGTTCTATGAATTTTTCCTGGTTCTTTTCTTTTTCATACAGTTTTGAAAAAGCTTCGTGTGTTTTATAAATTACTTCTTTTGAGTTAGATTCCGTTGCAATATCAAGCGCTTTTGTGAGATAGTTGAGTGCCTGCTTATCATCATTTAACTGCAACGAAAGATTTCCTAACTGAAGATTTGTATCTGCAATACCAAATTTAAAATTCAACTCTTCTCTTATGGCAAGGCATTCATTTAAAAGTTTTTCGGCCTTTTTAAAATCGTTTGCTGCCAGATAAATTTTAGCCAAACCATCTAAACCGTAAGACTCCACATTTTTAGAACCTATGGCCCGTGCAGCATCTAAACTTTTTTGTTTGTACTCAATAGATTTTTCTAAATTTTTCAGATTAAAATAAGCTGTACCCAATCCATCAGAAATTCTTCCAAGCAAATGCTGATTGGAAAGTTTCTCCGCAAAAGCCAATCCTTTAGTAAGGGTTTCAACTGCTTTTTCGTTTTGGCCTGAAGCATAGTAAACTGAGCCTATTCCGTTTAAAGCGTTGGCCTGCTCAAGTATGCTTTGGTTTTTTTCTGCCTTGCCCAACATTTCATAAGCGTACTTTAAAGCATTATCATAATCTGCCAAAAAATAAAAAGCGCAAAAAATATGGTACAAGGCATGCGCTTCGTATTTTGAATCATCTGACTTTTCAAGAAGATCAAGCGGCTCAAGCAGATTTTTTAATGCACTCTCATAATCGCCCAGCCAAACCTGGCAGGCTCCTTTACAAATTCTTGCTCTTGCAACATTGAGTTCGTCTATAGCATCTGAAGAAAGCACTTCATCTGCCAGCTCAATTCCTTTTTGAGGATTGTTCCTGCAAATTTCCAAAGATTGCAAAATGAGCGATTCAAGCTGAACGCTATCCGCAACGGAAGTTTTTTCTTTGGAACTCATACAATAACGATTGAAAGGGAGCCTCAAGATAGGTAAAAAAAGGAATTATCAAAAACAAGGCTAAAACAGAAAAATGCTATTGAATAGTCAATAAACTTTTTTTTGTCGAAAGAAAATCAATTGAAATTTGTCAAACAAAAAAAAGCGCCCAAAAATCTCAACAAAAAAAAACGTAAGGGAACTGAACGCCGGATATAAGATATAGGACACGTAGATATAAGACTGGCGCCATGGATTCACCACAATAAAATCAAATCACTTTTTTTTCCACACCAGTCTTATATCTTAACTTCTTATATCCTATATCTTTTAGATTAGCCCCGGTCCTTAAGCCCTCTGCTCAATAAATTCAATTTTTCTTCTCATACCCCCACTTTTTCAACAAAAATTTTAAAAAAGTTGATATTTTTTGAGCACACCCCCTGTTTTTTTACATACATTTGTCAAAAAACCAGAAAAACCATGTCAATACGCCGTTTTGAAGCAGTAAAGGAGGCCATGAAAAGGACCCCTGTGGAGTTTAACGCCACCAACAAGCAAGTTTCTGAATATTATGGAAGCCACGTTTTTGGCTACGATAATATGAAAGAATATTTATCTGAAGAAGCCTTTAATAGTGTAAACGATGCTATTGAAAAAGGAACTTCTATAGACAGAAAAATGGCAGAACAGGTGGCAGCTTGTATGAAAGCCTGGGCTATCAGCCACAACGTAACGCATTACACACATTGGTTTCAGCCTTTAACCGGAACCACTGCAGAAAAACACGACGGTTTTTTTGAACCTGTTGGCAATGGAAGAGTAATTGAACGTTTTGGCGGAAGTCAGTTAGCACAACAAGAACCTGACGCATCCAGTTTTCCGAGCGGAGGAATAAGAAATACTTTTGAAGCGCGTGGTTACACTGCGTGGGACCCCTCGTCGCCCGCATTTACCTGGGGAAAAACTTTATGCATTCCTACAATATTTGTTTCATATACCGGCGAAGCGCTTGATTTTAAAACTCCTTTATTAAAATCTGTAAGCGCATTAGACAAAGCAGCTACAGATGTTTGCCAGTACTTTGATAAAAACGTAACCAAAGTAATTGCCACTTTAGGTTGGGAACAGGAATATTTTTTAATTGATGCGGCATTATATAATGTACGTTTTGATTTACAACAAACAGGCCGCACACTTTTTGGAGCATCGCCTGCAAAAGGGCAACAATTAGAAGATCATTACTGGGGTTCTATTCCTGAAAGAGCAGCCGCTTATATGCGCGACTTTGAATACGAATGTCATTTATTAGGAATTCCGGTAAAAACGAGACACAATGAAGTGGCGCCTGCACAATTTGAGTGTGCGCCTGTGTTTGAAGAAGTGAGCGTTGCAGTAGACCACAATCAATTATTAATGGATGTGATG
>JACMLS010000653.1 GCA_014379485.1 Bacteroidia bacterium
GAAATATTTTACTGTGAAGTTGAACATGAGATTAACGCTTTTTTTGCCATCCCGACAAGTTGTCGGGATGCTGATTTACGCAGATTGAAGGCGCAGATTTTTTTATTATATCATTTTTTGGTTTTAGGAATTGTATCATTTAGAATTTTCAGCTTAACACCTTTTTTAGGAATTAAGACTGTATTTAAAATTGATACCCGCCTCTCTTTTATATTCACAATCGCTGTTGCACTTAAATAATTTCTACTTCTGATTACCGAAGTAAATTGTCCGGAAGGAAGAGCTATTAAAAACACCTCTCCTTTCTTGTTAGGCTTTAACTTAAAAGTCAAAGAATCATTTTTTACGGAAATCAATGTTACAAAAACCGAATCGATAACTGGTTTCTTTGTACCTGCAACAGACAAATCAATTTCGAGCTCACTAACATCTTGCCCGTTCGAAAACAGCGAAAGAAAAAAGAAAAGAAAAGTTGCCGGTAACCATTTCATCAGCAAAAAAAAACTATTTCAAACTCAATTTCGCATCGGCATCTGGTTTCTCACTCAAAATCTTGATCTGTTCCATTACCCTCAAATGCACATTGCGTGTAATACTCTCAGCCCATAAATCATAATACGCGGTTGGAAAAACGTAGAGTTTGTACCAGGAATTTCCGGTTAAAGTAGTTGTGCCGTTGCCGTTGTCTTTTAAAAGAAATTGTCCTTTCTGAATATCAATATGGCCCATAATTTCAGGATCGCGGGGCTGGTGGGTGATCTCGAAGGTTAATTCTTCGTTGGGTTTATAAACGGTCATTACTTCGTCAAAAACATAACCGTTAGAAAAAATACATTTTCTGCCAGCGCCTTGCTCGTACGCATCAACGGTACTTTGCACCGGACAAGGCATTCCGATTTTAAACAACCAATAGTCAGGTTCTTTTTCAATGCGCTCGTAAGCTGCTACGTATTTAAAAACTGTTTCCGGCGGTGCATTAATTACCATTACATCAGAAACCATGTTCTGGTAATCATGCGTCAGAAAATTGTCGATAGTTAAAATTACCATTAACACACCAAAAACACCTGCGTTAATTGTTCTGTTATTTTTTTTGAACATTGCTTTTCCAAGATAAGTGCCGCCTAAAATGGTGGCCCAGATCAATGGCGTTACTATGAGCAAACAAATATATCCCTCACCCATAAAGATCCACGAAAAAGTTAAACCGAGCAATGTGTTGTAAAGCGAACATAAAAAATACTGAAGGTTTTTCATTTGCAGATTTCTCCAGAACCAGGCGCTTATAATTCCCATCAGCAAAGGAATCACAACAAAATTTGAGAAAATGAGCACGTTTCCCATATCACTGGTGTGATCGTTGTTCACTATTAATTTAGTGGCTGTCATTAACAAAGCTGCAACAGCATTAGCAACTCCCAGTCCCAAAAGGATCATACCAACTTTATTCTGTTTCGGTTTGTTTTCGGGAATATTCTGAAATTGATTTTCCATAATTTAAATTTAAATGTTCAGTTAAGGAGTCTAAATTAATAAAAAAATCACACCTTTAAATTCTGAATATTCAGAATGAATTGAAATCGTTTTTTATATGGGAATAATAGTAAGAAATTCAAAAAAAAATCAATTAATTTTGCGTCAACTAATTTTTGCTTTTATGTAAGAGGGATTTTAGTATAAGAATTCAGTATAAGTATAAGTATAGCGGTATTTAAGCCAAAAAACTAACAACGCAAATGAAACTGACAGTCTCCCCAATCGCTACAATAAAAAATGTACGCAAAGAAATTACAGA
>JACMLS010000007.1 GCA_014379485.1 Bacteroidia bacterium
TAACGTTGCTTGTGTTGAAGTTGATCAACCCTCAGTTGCCGGAACGGTAAGCGGAGGCGGAAATTTTTGTGCAAGTGCAGGCCCCGCAACTTTAACTGTAACAGGAAACAACGGAACTGCTGTTGGCTGGTACTCATCGCCCAACGCAATTACATGGACCTCTACTTCCAACACAACCACAACGCAGAATTTTGGTGTAACTACAACAGACACCTGGTATAGATTCTGCACAAAAAACGGTGTCTGCCCAATGGCTTGCGATTCTCAGTTAATCAATATTGATCCGACTTCTGATGCAGGCACACTCACTGCACCGTTTTCAGTTTGCTCTACCGGAAATTCAGGAAATATTAATACAACAGGAACAGTTGGTACAATTACATCGTGGGGATCTTCGATAAACGCAGGTGTTACATGGACCCCGATCGTAAACGCAACTTCAACAGAAGCTTATTTGAATCTTACTGCTACAACAGATTATTTTGTAATTGCACAAAGCGGAGTTTGTCCACCCGATACTTCTTTTACTACCGTTACCGTTGATGTGCCCGGTGTTGGAGGAACAGTAAGCGGTGGTGCTTTGTTTTGCGGAACAACCGGAAGCGGAACATTAACTTTATCTGGTTCAACCGGAACAATTGCGGGCTGGCAATACAGCACAAATGGCGGAGTTACGTGGACTCCGATTGCGAATACAACTACAACTAATATTTATTCCGGCGTTTCGCAAACTACTTTGTACCAAGCCATCATAGGTACAGGCGGATGTCCGGTTGTTTATTCTGTTGCCGATACAGTTTTTTATATGCCAAGTCCCAACGCCGGAGTTTTAAATGTTGATACTACGGTTTGTGCCGGATTTAATTCAGGAATATTAAGTTTAACCGGCTCCTCAGGTTCCTCATTCATTTGGTTCATAAGTACAAATTCAGGAGCTACCTGGATCAATATTGGCAACAACAGCACCACTTACACTTTCAATAATATTCTCGTGCAAACACAGTTTCTTGTGGTGGCCAACAGTGGTATTTGCGGTACAGATACTTCTAATGTTATTACCGTTGATATAATTCCTGTTGTGCCTGTAAATGCCGGACCAAGCGGAACCATTAACCAGGGGGCAACATTTCAGATCACTGCAACGGGTGGGGTTGGAACTATCAATTGGTTTCCGCCTGCAACTTTATCTTCTTCTTCTATTTTTAATCCGGTAGCCACACCTTCTGTAACTACAAGTTATACGATAACGGTGCAGGATGCTAATGGTTGTTTTGCTGCAGATTCTGTGACGGTGTATGTAAATCAATCTGCTTTTACAGGAGTCGTAGCCAATTCGCTTACACCTAATGGCGATGGTATTAACGATGCATGGTACGTAGAGAATGCTTTGAGTTATATTGATACCGATGTAAAAATTTTCAACGAATACGGAATGGAAATTTTTTCTGCCGCGCCTTATAAAAATGACTGGAAAGGAACTTACAACGGAAGTAAATTACCAGACGGAACTTATTTTTATGTGTTGAAATTTACAAAGACAGATCAAACGCTTAAGGGAACTATTAATTTAATTTCGCAATAAGATGAAACTATTGGTTGGAAGATTGGAAGGTTGGAAGAGTGGGGCACGTCACCCATTCTTCCATTCTTCCATCCTTCCATTCAAACTACTTTTTGTTTTGCTGTTTTTTTCTGTTGGACTGCGTTCGCAACAACTTCAGTTTTACTCTTCGTATTACGATAATCCTATGTTGTACAATCCTTCTTTTGCAGGCAACGATTATCATGCAAACGTTGGTGTTTTGCACAGGAGTCAGTTCACCGGTTTCCAGGGTGGGCCTGTAATGAATTTAATTGTGGCAGATTCTAAATTAAGCAAAGGCAAAGCTTATGCCGGTGGATTTATTTCTAATCAGCACAAAGGCATTTTTAATAATACGCAGGCGCAGGCCATGTATGCGTATCGCGTAAGTTTTAATGAAGACACTTATCTGAAACTTGGTTTATCTTTAGGAGTGCTCGATCAGAATATAAATTACTCCGCAGTTGTAGTTCAGAATTATAACGATCCATCTATATTCTTAAGTAATCAGCACAAAGCGGCTCTTGATGCCAATGCAGGATTTTCTTTTTACCTGAAAGGATTACAGGTTGGTTTTTCTGTTCCTTCTCTGGCCGGATCAAAATTAAATTACTCAGATTATTCAAACACGCGGGCCTATTATTCAATGTCTCGCCACATCACTGCATCTGCACGTTATGATATTCCTGTGAACAAAGAAAAAGGAATGAATGTTACTCCTTTCTTTTTAATGCGCTTTGTAAAAAATGCTCCTTTACAATTTGACGGGGGATTGATGTTTGACTGGAACGAAAAATTCCGCATTGGAGGTTTTTACAGAAGTTCGTATGCCGTAACAGCCAACGCTGCTTTTACATTGAACAGAAGATTTACAATTTCTTATTGCTACGATATTGCAATGGGATCAATTGGAACGTATTCTGGTTTAACGCATGAGTTAAGTTTTAATTTTAAAATAGGGAAATTAAAACCAAGACCTGATGAAGATACACTTAGCCCGCTTGAAAGAAGAGTGGCGGTGCTTGAAGAAGAAGTACTGGCCTTAAAAGACCACACAGAAAAAAAGAAAGTAATTGAAAAGCGGGTAGAAGAAAGTAAAATACCTGAAGTTGTAAAAACCCCTGAGGTTAAAAAAACTCCCGAAGTAATTAAAACGCCTGAAGTTGTAACAAAAAAAGAACCTCATGATTACAAACGCGAAACCACCAATGAAAGCGGATTAAAAATTATTAAAGATCATCATTCAAATTACGAATTCAGTACAGGTAATCCCGTGCCAAAAGGTTATTACGTAGTAGTAGGTTCTTATTTTTATAAAGATTATGCTGAGAAGGAAGTAAAACGTTATTCAAGTTTCGGTTTTCCGGATGCTGATGTTTTTCTGAACAAGCGCGATAAATTTTACTACGTTTATATTTACAAGGCAGACAAAAAAGACGAAGCTTTCATACAAGCCGCAGAAGCCAAAGTTTCTGGCGTACCCGATGTGTGGATAGAAATTCTTACTGAGGATTAATTTCTGATGAAAAAATTATTCGTGTTTTTTTTCTTTGCGTTTTTTTGTCTGAATTTTTCTTTTTCCCAAAAACCAATTTCCAATCTCGAAGAAGCATTAAGCTGGGCCCCTTATAATCATTTGGGCTTTGATGATTGGGAACAAATTAAGAAAGACTTTGGTTTTGATACAGCTTCATACAGAAAAGGAAGTTGGAAACCAAAGCCGATCGATGACTTTGGGAATGAAGTTCCCGAAGAAATAAAAAAAGATAATTTCACGCCCTATACAAGTAATCGTTTTCAGTTTAGCAGTGAAAGTGAATTGTGGAAAAGTTTAGGTCTTGCTTATCCTGATATAATCTGGGAAGGAATAAGCAAGCACCTTACTATTGTTAAAGTGAACACCGCATTTAATAACGATTCAATGCGAAAAATA
>JACMLS010000654.1 GCA_014379485.1 Bacteroidia bacterium
CAGAACTGGCAGGTAAAAAAGAGATAGGCCTTATTTCTGCCGGATATATTTTTGGTGAGAAAGGTGGAAACATGATGGGCATGTGCATTGCATTTCTGTTGGTTTCTGCAGTCAGTTCAATGGTAATGGCGGGCCCGCGGGTTATTGAAAGCATGGGCAAAGATTTGCGTCCCCTCCGCTTTTTTTCTATCACCAATAAAAACGGAATTCCTTTCATTGCTATTATAGTTCAGTCTGTTATTGCCATTGTATTAGTCTTAACCGCCAAATTTGATTTTGTATTACAATTCACTTCTTTTTCTCTTAACCTGTTTACGTTTTTAACTGTACTCGGAATCTTTTTTATTAAGCTGAAAAAAAACACGGAAATTGTTTCTTCTAAGTTTTTTCTCTTCTACATTCCTGCAATTCTCTTTCTAGTTTTCCAGGTATGGATTCTTTATTTCGGATTTAAATTGAAAATGGAAGAATCTTTATTGGGATTAGTAAATATAGGGGTCGGATTATTATTCTGGCTCATTGCTACTTTTGCATTCGGAAATAAAAACAAAACACTTGAAAATAAAATATAAAAAAATGAAAACTCCCTTTTTTATCCTGATGACCGCAGCCTTTCTTTTTTCGTGCGGAACAGAAACACCAAAAGAAAATCCGGTAACAAAAAACAAAGAAATAATAAAACCGGAAGACACCACCAAAGTAAAAACTACAGAGACCGTAGAAACAACAAACAATACGCCAGTAAGTTGTACTAACGACTCGCTGGATGAAATGGCTAAGATGATTGCCGGGATTAACAAAGGTTCTTCTGCAAAAGTTTTAGGAAACGTGTTTTCAAAAAAATCTTTTGTTGATTTTTCTTCTTCATTCGAAAAAAAATGGAAGCAATATGACACTTCACGTCTTGTACATCTGGAAAGTTTTCGCGCAACGGAATTAAGCAAAACGGTTGGAACTACAAAAACATTGTTCTACCCATTTTCTGGTCCTGATTTTTTATATGCGAATGCTTTTTTTCCGGACGCTGATAAATATATTTTAATGGGATTAGAACCTGTTGGAACAAGGCCTGTGCTGGACGAAGAACCAGAAGAAAGAGATTCTTTGAATAAATATTTCAATAAAATAAATACTTCTCTCAATACAATTCTGCGCTGCTCTTTTTTCAGAACTGCCAGCATGAAAGCAGATTTAAGAAACCAGGAGTTAGATGGAACATTGCATTTAATTTTATTGTTTATGTCGCGCACAGGCCACAGCATTTGCGCAATGAACCCTGTAAATATTGATACCGCAGGCAATATCCGTTACATTAAATCTTTTCCTGAGTTGCAAAAAAAACCGCTCAATAACAAAGGAATTGAAATTCGTTTTACAACCAAAGAAGGTAAAGAAAAACTGATGTATTATTTTTCTTTGAATCTTGATAACGGCGGTTTAAAAACAAATAAAAACCTGCGGAATTATTTTTCTAAAATGGGCGAAGTGAATACTTATTTAAAAGGAGCTTCTTACCTGATGCATGAAAGTTATTTCAGCTCTATCCGCAATACCATTTTTGAGCACAGCCAATACATTATACAAGATGATTCAGGAATTGCATTTCGTTATTTCAGTAACAGTGGTTATGCGTGGGATTATACTTTTTACGGAAAATACACCCGTCCGATTTCACTTTTCTCTTATGCCTACCAGAAAGATCTTGATTCGTTGTGGAAAACACAGGGTTCTAAAAATATTGGCTTTGGGATAGGATATAATTTTCACGATAAAAATTCAAACCTTATGGTTGCAAAGCGTGGAGCTTTTGATCCGGCAAAGAAAAAAGCTGAACCTGTAAAAGAAGTAAAAGAAAAAACAATCACAAAAGAAACAAAGGAAGATTTTATTCCGAAAAAAGCAGGAAGCATTAAAAAGAAAAGTCCTGTTAAAGAAAGCAAATAGTTTTTTACTCGGCAGCTTCGGCAGAAAGAGATTCGCCCTGGCTGTTTTGTTCCTCAAGCGTCCAGCTTTCTGTAAGGCTGGTATTGATCCAGGATTTTCCTGATTTTCTGAGCAGTTTTACTGACAGACCATACACATCCATAAAGCTCTGCAATAAGTTTCCTACAGTCATATCAGGAGTGATGGTAAGGTTGCCATTTGCATGAATACTTCTGCATTCGCCCAAGGTTGTGCCTGTGTTCCTGATCAATTTTTTGCTTGCCATTCCTCCAACTTTAGAAGGTTTTGCAAAAAACTCCAATTTAAGCCAGGGATAAGCATCGCTAAACTCTTCCTGTACTTTTGCAATTGTCTTATTATTATTGATAAGGATCTGCATGGCTTACATTTTATTCTGTAAAAGTAAAACTACATGCCAAAAGTAAATATGACCATCATCATTCAGGCGGATGATGTTTGAAAATGAAACTCAGTTTTTCATTTTCTGAAGTTTTGGAAAACTGAGAATCCTAATGGTTCCTCCGTGAATTTCAATAGTTCCTTCTTCTTTAAAATCACTCAAAGTCCTTATAGTGGTTTCAGTAGCAGTTCCGGCTAAATTTGCGAGGTCCTCGCGCGAAATATTAATTGAGAATTTTTCTTCTTCGTCTTTTTTGTACCTGTTATATAATGTAACGAGCGCTTCAGCCACACGTTTCCTTACTGAATTATAAGCGATCTTTAAAAGCTGCTCTTCTTTTTCCTGCAGATCATCAGAAAGCATTTTTAAAAACTTTCTGCTTACTTCTGCGTTTTTATAAACGAGGCTATAAAATTCTTCTTTGGGTACAAGGCACACTTCTGCATCTTCCAACACGCCTGCTGAGTCTGTATATTCACTTTCTTCGAGCAAAGCCAGGTAACCGAAAAAATCTCCTTCTTTATACAAACCGGTAATAAACTCTTTTCCCAATTCGTTTGTTTTAAATGTTTTTACTTTTCCTTTAGCAAGAAAATAAATTCCTTTGGGATGGTTTCCTTCTCCATAGATCACATCTTTTTTGCGATAATTTCTCATTTCGCGGTCTTCAGAAGATTTTTTAAGGTCTTCAAAA
>JACMLS010000655.1 GCA_014379485.1 Bacteroidia bacterium
AAATTTAATTCTCGATCAGATTAACAAAGGAGAAGGGACTGTGGGTAAACTTGTAAAAAACGACTCTCTGTATAACAACCTGAACAAATCTGCGCAGGATCTTGATAAATTAATGAAAGACCTTCGTCAGAATCCTGAGCGCTACCTCCATTTTTCTGTTTTCGGAAAAAAGAGCCCGCCAAGACCATTGGATGATTAACTAATATTTTTTCTTCATGCTTCAGATCATCATTTTTTCAATACTATTAGTTGGCGGCTTTGGATTCTTTTTCTACAATGTTTTAAAAGTAAGACGCAACATACTTCTTGGTAAAGATTTTACTCCCGAAGGGCCTTTGGGGCCGCGTGTTGTTACTGTTCTTAAAGTTGCTTTTGGCCAGAGTAAAATGGTTACGCGCCCACTTTCTGCCATTATGCACATTTTTGTTTATGTAGGATTTATTTTAATAAACATAGAAGTGCTTGAAATGTTTGCCGATGGAATTACAGGCAGACACAGAACTTTTTCTTCCCTCAGCTTTTATAATTTTCTGATTGCGTTTTTTGAAATTCTTGCACTGCTTGTTTTTATTGGTGTGGTTGTTTTCTGGCTCAGAAGAAACGTTGCCAAAGTAAAACGCTTTATGAATAAAGAACTGGATGGCTTTCCGCGCTTAGATGCAAATGCCATTTTAATTGCAGAAGTTTTAATGATGACAGCGCTTATGCTTATGAATGCAAGCGACCAGGTTTTGCAATCAAGAGGGCTTTATAAAGTGGCAGGCAGTTTTCCGCTCTCACAATTCATTGCGCCTTTGTTTAACGGTTTGTCAAACGAGTCCTTGCACATCATTGAAAAAAGTTCCTGGTGGTTTCACATCGTAGGTATTTTCGCTTTTATGAACTACCTGCCCTACTCCAAACATTTTCATATTCTGCTTGCTTTTCCGGCAACGTTCTATTCTAATTTTAATGCGAAAGGAAAATTTACAAACCTCGATACAGTTACAGATGTTGTAAAACCAAATTTCGATTCAACTTACATTCCAAAAGAAATTGATCCGAATGCACCACCCATTCCATTTGGTGTAAAAGATGTTTTTGATCTGAACTGGAAACAACTTTTAGAAGCATACACTTGTACAGAATGCGGAAGATGTACCAGCTCCTGTCCGCAAAACATGACCGGAAAATTGTTGTCGCCCCGCAAGATCATGATGGATACACGCGATCGCCTTGTTGAAGTTGGTAAGAACATTGATAAGAATGGAGGCAAATTTGTTGACGACGGAAAAACTTTATTGGGAACTTACATTACGCCTGAAGAATTGTGGGCCTGTAACACCTGTAACGCCTGCGTGCAGGAATGTCCTATAAACCTTGATCCCTTGGCAATTATTGTTGACCTGAGAAGATTTCTTGTAATGGAAAAATCAGAAGCGCCTCCTGAATTAAATAATATGTTCTCTAACATAGAAAATAACGGAGCTCCCTGGCAATTCTCTCCGGCTGACCGTGCAAACTGGATCAACGAATAAAATTCATTTTAAAGCCAGTAAAAAAATAAAACTAACAGTACCTTATCTTAAACCAATTGACCAACATTAAAAATTATACGCTAAGTTTTATTATTGCACTCTTCTCGTTGTCCGCCCTGGCTCAGAATAAAAATGAAGCGGAAATAAAAATTGAACCTTCGCAAGACGCACTTTATTCTTTAGAACATAATTTAATGATAGTAATGCGCCCTGCTCCGGAAAAAATGAAAAAAGCGATCATTGAAGTGAATGGCCCGGCGCTTGTGTCTGAAGTGCAGGAAAAACCGGGTTATTACGATGTGTTTCCAACAGCTAACGGTGAAATTGATATTACCATACGATTAAAAGGAAAAGTTCTGTATCACAAAAAAATAAAAGCTATTAATGAACCAACCGACCCGGTTCAAAAAGCAAACTATAAAATGAAAATGGCCGAGGTTCAAAAAATATTGAAAACCAATTAAAATTTTATTTGAAAATGAAAACCAATAACCTGATTGAATTAGAAGAAAACGGAAAAAAACTCAGTCCCGTTTTACCTGAGCATGTAAAAAATTATCTGATAGATATTGACGGTACTATTTGTGATGATATTCCAAACGAAGAGCCACACAGAATGGAAGACGCAGCATTATATCCTGAAGCATTGATAACGCTCAACAAATGGTACAACGAAGGACACATCATTACATTTTTTACATCGAGAACAGAAGCGCATCGTGATGTTACAGAACGCTGGCTTGCAAAAACCGGATTTAAATACCATGGTTTATTGATGGGAAAACCAAGAGGCGGCAATTACCATTGGATAGACAACCACATGGTACGCGCCACAAGATATGAAGGAAAATTTTCTGACCTGATAGAGAAAAATGTTACCATACAGGTTTTTGAGAAATAAAAAGAATGAAAATCGGAAAGAACTTTAATGCGCTTACTTTAAAAGAATACTTTCTTTTTATAGACAACTATAAAAAATACACCGATTTTAATACTTTGGGACTTTACAGATCCATAACAGAAAACAAAAAACTGGAGCTTGAACAAAAAATTGAATTAAGGGAATACGCCAACAAAACTTTCAGAAAGACTTTTGATTTTCTGCAACTAAAAGATCCGGGAACTTATTTTGATGTAATTACTTTAGGCCAAGCATTAACAGATGCTGATAAAGATAAAATCTGGAAGGATATAAGGAACAATCAGCAGAAAATTTTAACTGACAAAAAAATCAAGCATAGAAGTTTCGGCGTCTATTCAAAACACGTTTGCGGTTATGATAAATGCCCCTACGAAGGAGTTATGTTTAAAAAGGGTTCATTTTTTTTGGACAGAGAAATGCATTTTAAATCTGATAAAAACCGGCATGGAATTCAAAGAAAAGCTGAAAGATCAAAAAAGGAAAGAAAAAAAAGAAATTATGTTTTTGAAGAATAAATGAATGGAAGAATGGAAGGTTGGAAGGATGTGAAAGCGCGCACCCAATCTTCCAACCTTCCACCCAACTGAAATTAATTTTTAAATAATTCTTACACCATGAGCGAAGCATTAAACGTACCCACAATGGCAGATTACCTTGCAAAAGGAGAAACACCCGAAATTCTATTTTGGGTGGGTTGCAGCGGAAGTTTTGATGACCGCGCAAAAAAAATTACCAAAGCCATTGTTAGAATTTTAAATCACGTAGGCATAAAATTCGCCATTTTAGGAATGGAAGAATCCTGTACCGGCGATCCGGCAAAACGTGCGGGCAACGAATTTTTGTTTCAGATGCAGGCCATGCAAAACATTACAGTAATGAATGGTTACAACATAAAAAAAATAGTTACCGGCTGTCCGCATTGCTTTAATACTATAAAAAACGAATATCCGGAACTGGGTGGCAAGTACGAAATTGTACATCACACCCAATTGGTGCAGGAATTAATAGACCAGGGAAAATTGAAAGTGAACGGCGGGACTTTTAAAGGAAAAAAAATAACTTTTCACGATCCCTGTTATTTGGGGCGTGCAAACGAGGTTTATGAAGCCCCGAGAGAAGTAATTCAGAAATTAGACGTAGAGTTGGCAGAAATGAAGCGAAGCCGCGCAAAAGGCCTTTGTTGCGGGGCTGGTGGCGCCCAAATGTTCAAAGAATCTGAAAAAGGAAGCAAGGAAGTTAACAACGAAAGAGCCGAAGAGGCCTTATCTTTGAATCCTGATGTAATTGCGGTGGGTTGCCCTTTTTGCAATACCATGATGACTGACGGAGTAAAACATTTTAATAAAGAAGATAAAGTGAAAGTGCTGGATGTTGCTGAATTGATTGCGCAGGCGAACGATCTGTAAAAAAAGGGGGAAAAGGCAATAGGCAATAGTGGGGTTTTCGAAAAACAATTAACTTACAACGAGATGAACAACAGGGTTTGGATCTATTTAAGCGAAAAAGAATTTACTGATGAGCAGATCAAAGAAATTTCTGCTGAGGGAGAACATTTTTTAAGCGGGTGGAATGCGCATGGGCAGCCACTTTCAGGTTCTATGCAGATCTACAAAAAACATTTTATTATCATTAAAGCAGACGAGGCGCAGTTTGCGGCCAGCGGTTGTTCTATTGATAAATTAGTTCAATTCATTAAACACATTGAGCAAAAATTTCAGCTTTCTCTTTTTAACCGTTTACTGGTTGCTGTGCAGAAAGATGGTCGTATTGAGATCATGCACTCTTCAAAAGTTCCTGAGTACCTG
>JACMLS010000067.1 GCA_014379485.1 Bacteroidia bacterium
AAAAACATTTTTCCATTGCGAATTTGAAGAGGGAACGAAATTTGAAACAGTATTACCCATTGCCAAAACAGAATCGTATTGAATAGTCATTAACCGCTCAATGCCGGTACAGCGGTTTTTTAAGTAAACAAATAATTTTCTGTAAATAACAGATGTGCCTTTAGAAGTAGCCACTTTAAATTTAAGCATTGGATGAAAATTATTACTGAAATTATAAACGCCTGTTACAAATTTGTTAGTGTCTGTTTGCAGCTTACTTTCTTTTGCAACAAACAAACATGAATCTGAATTGTAACCCACATTCCTGATTTTCCAGGTCGTGTCGCCCGGAATTACATAAAGGTCTTTACCGGGAACTGAAAACCCGTTTTCGAAATCCTGAACAAAAGGATAATTAACTTTCATTGAAAGACCCGTAGTGGTGTAATTATTGGGGCTTACTGTTGTAGTATAGGTATGCGTTACTCCGGAATAATAAGCGTTTAAAGTAACTGTCACTGTGCCAATAACCGGAAAAAAAACTCTTTCGGTTGCGGATGTCGATACAGAAGGAACCCCTCCCGGAAAGATCCATTTAACAGAATCCGGAAAAACTGTAAAAGGATTTGCAATAAAATCAATAACGTTAGAAAAGGTACAGGCATCAAATTGATTACTCTGAGCAATAAGTGACATTGAAAAAGTTGTGCAGCTTGGTATTGGGTTCACCCCGGTAAAAGCGAGGTTGGGTGCAGTCCAGATCTCTCTTCTGGATAAAGTTGTATCATTTAAAATTGCCGTCATACGACTTACCTGGCCTTGTGTAAACATATATTTACAGGCAGAATAATCCATATAATTATTTATATTTTCTACCACCGGAAAATTGCAGATACTTTGCAGGGTATCGCAAATCATACTACCGCAAGAGGGAGGAGTATCACTCACCATATCATCTCCGCACACACCGGTTTGATTTGTGTTTCCAAAAGTATGAATAAGCCCTAACCAATGTCCTGCTTCGTGAGCAAGCAAGAACCCAAAAAGGCCATCGGCTAAAACAATTACCTGGTTATTTGCAGCAGGAGTTACAGACCATGGTGTAGGATAAGTACCTGTACCGGCAGCACCGAAAGAATTATTTACTACATGAATATTAAAATACTTGTTGGTGTTTAAATTGGAAGTTCCGGTTGCAAAAACCGACTGATTGTTTACATAATTATAAAAAATTCCGCTGATGCAATTTCCGCTTTCATCTTTTCGGGCAAGTACAAATTCCATTTTAGCGTCGCCAATAATTGATTTGAATCCCGAGTAAACCAGGCTTGTATCTGAATTCTCTTTTTGAAAACGCATGTTAAGTGTATCTAATGCCCGTTGAATTTCAAGGTAACCCGGAGGAGCAACCGCAGAATTCTCATCGTAATAAATATGAAAAACTACCGGAATTGTATAGGTAGGAACAGATCTTCCGGAATTATTATCATTCATTTCCTGCAATAAATAAGACGGAGCAGGTGATGTTCCGCAATTATTCTGTGAGAAAAATTTTGAACTGCAACAAATTAAAAAAATTATAAGAAAAAACTTTCCTGAAAATTTTATCATAGCGAGAATTGTTTAGGGGAATTAAATTTACGAAAAAAAAACCGGATACTTGTTTACAGTTTTTAGTTTTTGGTTAGTTTTTAGTTCTCAGGCAGTTCGGGTGTTGTCCACCCG